>CAZDKF010000054.1:0-6998 GCA_964505955.1 uncultured Rhodoluna sp.
GCTGTCGAACGAAGCTTGATGATTGGACGGATGTCCTTGTCTTTCTTAGCCATTTAGCGGCGCTCCTTAGATCTTCTCGCCACGGGCAAGGATTGCGGCTACAACAGCCTCAATGCCACGTGCGTCAATAACCTTGATGCCGCGTGCGCTTAGCTGCAATGTGACATTGCGCTTTAGTGAAGGCACGAAGTAGGTCTTCTTCTGGATGTTTGGGTTGAAGCGACGCTTGGTCTTGTTCTGAGCGTGCGAGACGTGGTGGCCGAACTGAGGTCCGGTCTCAGTCACCTGGCAATACGCAGCCATTTGGTTCTCCTTTAGAGGGCAAGCCATCAGAACAGAGAGTTCAAAGGCTTGATGAATTCGGTCGCAAGAGCAACTTCACAAGTTTAGGCGAAAATTCAGGGCTTAAGCAAGCCCGAGAAGAAAAATATCAAGCCAGATTGGCCCTAATTTTTCACGGATTTATTGGCAGCTCGAGCAGGTGCCAAAGATGTCGATTGTGTGGCTCGGCTGGGTGAATCCATGCTCTCTGGCCACCTCGTCAGCCCAGCTTTCGACCCTTTCGGCCTCGATTTCAACGGTCTTGCCGCAGTTGCGGCAAATCAGGTGGTGGTGGTGATCGGTAGTGCAGGCGCGGTAGAGCAGTTCGCCATCCTTGGATTGCAGTGAATCGGCGTCGCCGGCAGTGGCCAGATCGGCCAAAGCCCGGTAAACCGTGGCTAGGCCGATGGTGCTGCCGTGGTTGCGCAACACCAGGTGCAACTGCTGAGCGCTAACGAAACCGATGGCCTCGCCCAGAGCGTGTTTGACGGCATCTTTCGGCCCCGTGTTGCGCCTCGTCGGGTTCGCGGTCACTTGCGCCCCTTCCCTATTACGCGGGCGATGAGGTAGAGCGGGAATGAGACGGCCGTGATGTATGGGCTGATTGGCAGTGAGCTGCCGAGTGCGAGCAGCATGCCTCCGATCATTGCGACGAACGCGAAGCTCACGCTAATCACCGGCACCCAAAGTTGCGAGGTCGACAGTCTTAGTGCTGCGGCGGCCGGAGTTACCAGCAGTGCGAGCACGAGCAGCGCGCCAACTATTTGCACCGCAGAGGCAACCGTGACTCCAAGAATCGCCATGAACGCGATGCCGAGCAGTTTGGTGTTTACCCCGCGAGCAGCGGCAACCTCAGAATCGAGAGACGCGAAAGTTAGCGGTCGCCAAATCAAGAGCAGGCTGATCAGCGACAAGCCAACCATGATTGCCATCGAGAGAAGCTGCGGATCATCAACTGCAACTATCTGACCGGTCAGCAAACCAAACTTGTTTGCCGCTCTGCCCGGATAAAGCGAGAGCGCAAGAATTCCGACACCCAAACCGAACGGCATCAAGACCGCGACTATCGAGTTGCGATCTTTTGCGCGGTCGCCCAAGAAAGCGATGATGGCCGTTGCGGCGAGCGAACCGACGAGTGAACCCATAACGACATCGAGCCCGACGAGCAAAAAGATGGCCGCCCCGGCAAACGAAAGTTCAGAGATTCCGTGCACCGCAAAAGAAAGTTGTCTGGTCATGACAAATACACCAACCAGGCCACCAACCAGAGCGAGCAGCGATCCGGCGATGAGTGAGTTTGTGACTAGCGGCAGCAGCTTGTCGTAGTCGGTGAAGTCGAAGATTCTTGACCAGTCCATTACAACCACTCTTCGGTGTCGTGATGGGCGTGGTCGTGAGCTCCAAGAACAACGATTCGGCCCTGGTTTCTAACCACGTCTATTTCAGCGCCATAGAGATTCGAAAGAATGTCAGATTGCAAAACCTCGTCAGGTGTGCCGATTGAGTACTTTCCGGCAGCTAGGTAAAGAACTCGGTCTACGAAGTCGATCACCGGGTTCACATCGTGCGTCACGAATAGAACGGCAGTGCCCGCACTGCGCTGTTGCGCAATTAGCGAAGCGATTACCTGCTGGTGGTGCAAGTCGAGGGCGCTTAGCGGTTCGTCAGCCAGGATGAGTTTCGGCCGCGATATCAGGGCCTGCGCCACGCGCACCCTTTGCATTTCTCCACCAGACAAACTGCCAACAGGTTTTTTGGCAAGCGCTTCAACATCGACCGCAATCAGCGCTTCACGAACTAGGTCGCGCTTTGCTCGGCTGGCTAACGGCACTCCAAACTTATGACCGTCTAGCCCGAGGCGCACAGCGTCTTCGACCCGCAGTGGCAACTCGGCATCGATTGCGCGATGTTGCGGAATGTAGCCGATAGTCTCGCCGCCGCGAGCGCGCTGGTGATTGCCAAGAGTTATTGAGCCAGACGTCAACTGCTGCTGGCCGAGTATGCACTTGAGCAGCGATGACTTTCCCGAGCCATTTGCCCCGATGACTGCGATGAATTCGCCAGGCTTCACTTCAAAGTTCAGGTCAGACCAAATCGCGCGATCGCCAAATGCGAGCTGCGCGTTTTGCACTCTTAGTGCAAATTCGTCTTGGTCTACTTTCATGTTGTAACGAGCCTAGTCTTTTCGTGTTGTCTAAGAAAAAATCGGCCACTAGATACTAGTGACCGACTCTTCTCCTGTGTCTAGCGTGTTGCCTCTAGTTCGGTAAGCATGGCGGCAAACCACTCCTGATAGCTCTGCCCATCACCAAGAAGTTCGTCGAAAGTCAGAACGGCAATTGACTTCTCTTCGGCAAGTGTCTTTAGTCTCTCTAGAGAAGGCGAGGTCACCTGACGGTTGACGGCCAAGAAGTCAATCTTGTTCTGTTCAATAAGTGCGGTTGCATCGTTCATAATCTTTACCGAAGGTTCGAGGCCGGCTTCTTCTGCCTCGGCAAAGCCTTCAGGTGTCACGTTTGTGAATCCGAGTTCATTGAATAGAAGTGTTGCCAATGGGTGCGCTTCGAAGTAGTTGAGGTTGGAACCAAATGCGGCAACGCGCTCTTCAAGCGCAGCGATTTCGGCGATAAACGCTTCGGCGTTAGCGTTGAACTCAGCCGCGTTCTCTGGCTGTAGTTCGCTCATCTTGCTTGCGAGCAATTCGGCAGTTAGCTCAGCAACGTGCAGGTCATACCAAATGTGGTCTGATCCGTCGTGCGCGTGCTCACCCTCGTGGCCTTCCTCACCAGAGTGCTCGCCCTCTTCTGAATGCTCGTCTGAGTGCTCTTCACTGTGTTTCTCACCATGTTCGCCTTCGTGCAGCTCATACACATTGAAAGGCTCAACTTTTGCAGCCGTAGCAAGCACTTCGGCGAACTCGTCGTAGCCGCCACCGTTCATGATGAAGATGCTCGACTCAGAAACAGCTAGCTGATCGCGGGCCGACGCTTCGAATGAGTGTGGGTCTTGAGCCGGGTCTGTAATCAGAGCCGTCACCACAAAGTTGTCGCCTGCAATCTGCTCTGCAACGTTCGCCCAGACATTTGTGGTCGCAACGATGGTCGGTGTGCTCGATTCGGTTTCGGCCGCCGAGCAAGAGGTTAGGGTCATGGCCGCAGCAATTCCGAGGCCAACGATTTTCTTAGTAGATAGCTTCATACCGAGATTCTAAGTGTTATTGATAATGATTGTCAATAACTGTTACGGCTAGTCGAGCAGAAGCGCTGGCTCTTCCATGACCGAGGCCACATCCTGCACAAAACGCGAGGCCACGTCTCCATCGACGACTCGATGATCGAAAGTCGCCCCAATGGTGGTTACCTGGCGAATCACGATTTCGTTGTTGACCACCCACGGCTTCGGTCGAATCGAGCCGAGAGCCACAATGCCCACCTCGCCGGGGTTCAGGATCGGGGTTCCGGTGTCAACGCCAAAGACACCGATATTGGTGATGGTGATGGTTCCGTTGGCCATGTCTGCGGGAGTCGTGCGACCTTCGCGGGCAGTGGCCGCGAGCTGCTCGATGGCTTTCGCCAGTTCAATCATCGACATCTGGTCGGCATCCTTGATGTTCGGCACGATCAGACCGCGCGGAGTAGCTGCCGCGACACCGAAGTTCACGAAGTTGTGAACGATAATCTCTTCGTCTGTCCAGGTCGAGTTGACGGTTGGGTTTCGGCGAACCGCCCAAATCATGGCCTTCGCCATGATCAACAGCGGCGTTACCTTCACGCCGGCAAAGTCTGGCGAAGCCTTCAAGCGCTTCACATACTCCATGGTTCTGGTCGCATCGACGTCAACGAAAATGCTCACGTGCGGTGCGGTGAAAGCCGACTTGACCATGGCGGCGGCGATCGCCTTGCGAACACCTTTAACCGGGATGCGCTCCTCGCGCTCGGTTGGTGCTTCGGGAGTGGTTAGGTTTCTGAAGACGCTGGCCTGCTGCGCTCCACCGAGAACGTCCTCGCGAGTTACCTCGCCGGCCATGCCGGTTGCAACGACCTTGCTGAGATCGACGCCGAGGTCTTTAGCAAGTTTGCGAATTGGCGGCTTCGCGATTACCTGCTCGCTTGACGCCACGACGCTAATTAGTCCGGTTGCTGGCGCGCCAGGGATCACCGGAATCGCGCTGGTCTGCGGCGCTACAACGGCAACCGGATCAGCGATGCGATTGCGGCGGCGTGATTGCCCGCCGTGATTCGCGACACCATAACCAACCAGTGGCTTCTTAGTTTCCTCTTGCGATAGCGATGCAGCGGCTTCGGCTACGGCCTCGTGCGCGGTCTGCGCAATCTCTGGAGAGATTATTGGAATCGCAGAAGTCGCAGTTGCTCCGACAGCTCCGTCAGAAACGGTAGCCGAAATAATTGGTCGCCCAACTTCGACTGTTTCGCCCTCTTGCGCAAAAAGTTCTGCAATAACTCCCTCAAAAGGGCAAGGCAGTTCAACGAGTGACTTTGCTGTTTCAATCTCAACGATGATTTGGTTCACGGTTACGTGATCGCCAGGCTTAACTTTCCACGAAACGATTTCGGCTTCGGTTAGGCCTTCGCCGACATCCGGCAAGTTGAAATATGCGAGCTGACTCATGTTGTCTCCTAGAACGCCAAGACTCGGTCGATTGCATCGAGAATGCGATCTGCGTCTGGCAAAAACTTCTCTTCGAGTTTTGCCGCTGGGTAAGGAACATCGAAACCGCCAACTCGAATTGGTGGAGCCTCTAGGTGATAGAACGCCAACTCTGCAACTCGAGCTGCGATTTCAGATGAGATAGAAACGAAAGTGCTTGCTTCGTGTGCGACAACCAAGCGGCCGGTTTTCTTGACCGAATCGACGATGGTTGCGAAATCGATTGGTGACATCGAGCGAATGTCGATGACCTCGATGCTCTTGCCCTCTTCGGCGCCGAGTGCGGCAGCCTCAAGAGCGACGTTCATCATCGGGCCGTAGGCAACGAGAGTCACGTCGTTGCCGGGCACGACCACGCGAGCCTGGTGCATGCCACCCGGAGCTTCGTCGAGATTGACCATGCCCTTCTGCCAGTAGCGACGCTTCGGTTCGAAAAACAGCACGGGGTCGGTTGACTCGATAGCCTGCTGAATCATCCAGTAGGCGTCGTTCGGCGTGCTTGGGCTGATTACTCGCAGGCCAGGCGTGTGCGCAAAGTAAGCCTCTGGGCTTTCGCTGTGGTGCTCTACCGCCCCGATGCCGCCGCCATATGGCACACGGATTACCACTGGCATCTGCAAGAAACCCTCGCTGCGGTTCTGCAACCTTGCGCGCTGGCTTGTGATCTGATCGAGGGCCGGAAAGATGAAACCGTCAAACTGAATTTCGGCTACCGGACGATATCCGCGCATTGCCAGACCGATAGCTGTTCCGATGATTCCCGACTCGGCAATTGGTGAATCGAAAATTCTGTTTTTGCCAAATTCGTCCAGAAGGCCTTCGGTGACACGAAACACTCCACCTAGTTGGGCAACGTCTTCACCGAAGATTAGAACCTTGTCGTCTTTGCGCATCGCCTCGCGAAGGCCGGCCGTGATTGCTTTTGCTATTGGCAGTTCAACCATGTTGCTCATTGCTGCTCACCACCGAATGAGGCCTCGTAGCCTTCGAGCCAAGCGAGCTGCTCATCGATGACTGGATGCTGCTCTGAATAGACGTGCTTAAACATGTTTTCAATCGGCGGGTTCTTCAGAGCAAAAGTCGCTTCGCGAATTTCTGCGCTTAGCAATTCACCCGCGTGCTCGACCTCGTCAAAAAAGTCTTGGGCGACTCCGTTGCGACGCAAAAACTTTTCGAAACGAGTGATCGGGTCACGCGCTTTCCAGTATTCGACTTCTTCGTCTTCGCGATATCTGGTTGGGTCGTCAGAAGTTGTGTGCGCACCGATGCGATAGGTGAGTGCCTCAATTAGGCTCGGACCTTTTCCGGCGCGAGCGTCATCCATGTGTTTTGCGGTCACGGCGTAAGAAGCCAGAACATCGTTGCCGTCGATGCGAACACCCGGCACACCAAAACCATCGCCGCGCTGATAGAGCGGAACCTTTGTCTGCGCACTCGAGCGCGATGAAATTGCCCACTGGTTGTTTTGCACGAAGAAGACGATTGGCGATTCGTTTACCGCGGCAAACAAGAACGCTTCGCTTACGTCACCCTCTGCGGTAGCGCCATCACCCATGTAAGAGATCACCGCAAGGTCTTCGTCTTTGTTGCCGGTGCCGACTTTTCCGTCGAACTTAACGCCCATCGCATAGCCGGTCGCGTGCAGCACCTGGGTGCCGAGCACAATCGCGTAGAGGTGAAAGCGGGTTTCGTCTGGGTTCCAGCCGCCGTGGTTCACGCCGCGAAGCATCTTCAAAATCGACATCAGGTCGATTCCGTGAGTTAGCGCAACTCCGTGCTCTCGGTAGCTCGGAAAGATGTGTTCGTTCGGGCCAACTCCATAGCCAGAGCCAATCTGGGCACCCTCTTGGCCGATGGCCGGCACCCAAAGACCCAGCTGGCCTTGGCGCTGCAGCGCGGTGGCCTCGTTGTCGAAACGACGAATGCGAGCCATGTCGCGATAAAACTTTAGGTAGTCGGCCTCTGTGAGGGTTTTTAGATATTCGCCGTACTCTGCCCACTGCGCAGGC
>CAZDKF010000055.1:0-3028 GCA_964505955.1 uncultured Rhodoluna sp.
CTGGTGATTGCGGCTGATCAAAGCCTGGTTGAACCTCTAGAAGTTCAAGCAGGCTTTGATCAGCCGCAATCACCAGAATCCTGGAGCCTATTTGCTGAACCGTTCCGGCTGGTAAAGCGGTGCGTTCGATGGCCGACGATTCCACCGCCCTCGCGCGCAATACCCTAATCGGCTCACCTTCGTGCTCGGCCCACGCCACAGGTTCAGGGTTGCAACCACGCACCAGCCCCTCGATTTCAAACGCCGTCTTGTCGAAGTTGATTTTGCATTCATTCCTAGAGAGCTTTGGTGCCATTGTGGCATCACCAATCTGCGGCCTTGCCTGACCGAAGCCGCCGTCAATTTTGGCAAGTACTTCATCAAGCATCGTTATAGCGAGAGTGGTTAGTCGCTCCAGCAACTCCCCTGCGTTCTCTGTTGGTTCGATTACCGTCTCTAGTTGAGCGTGAATCGGGCCGGTATCCATGCCCTCGTCAAGTTGAAAGACCGTCACCCCTATCTCGCGGTCGCCGTTAATCAGCGCACGTTGAGCGGGCGCGGCACCTCGAAGCTTCGGCAGCAGGCTGTAATGAATGTTTATCCAACCGTGTCGTGTCAGGTCTAGAGTTGTGCGCTTCAGCAGCGCACCGTAGGCGACGACAACACCAAGGTCAGCGTGCAGTTGCAAGAGTTGTTCGTTGACATTTTCAGTTACTCGATTTGCACGCAGAACCTTGAGGCCCATATTTTCGGCATACTGCGCGACGGGCGAAGCCGTAAGAGTTTGCTTTCTTCCGACCAACGCATCCTCGCGGGTTAACACCCCAACGATTTCGTGTTTAGCAACCTCGGTGAGATAGCGCAAAACATCGACAGCATTTTCTGTCGTTCCTGCAAAGACAATTCTCAAGAAGCACCTCTGACCCTAGATTACTTCGGGGTCGTCCATTCTTATGCGAACTGCTCTGCTCACTCTGCCGGCGGCGCTCGTCTTGGTCATGCCTGCAGTGAATCGCAGTTGCGCGGCCTTCAGGGTCAGAGCTAGCTCGTGCCCAGATGCATAGGTGTATTTCAGAATTAGCCTCTGTTGTTCTTCACCTGTTCGCGAGAGCACGGATATCGGACCTAGCGTCTGCACTCCATCGATTTTCGCGCTGGCGGCAATATCAGAGATTGCTTCTAGTGGCCCCTCGACCGATCCGAGACGCAAATGCGGTGGGAAGTCCAAATCGCGCCGATTCTCAAGTTCATCTCGCGCAATTTCGACCTGCTGCCAAAGAGCTAGTCGTTGCCCCAAATTGTTTGGGATCCCTACGATGACTGCTCGACCACTGGGTGCGAGCTTGGCTATGGCGTTGCTCCACTCCCTAACCGCATCCTCTGACGCCCGCAAAGAGTCACGATTGAGAGCCTGTTTGGCATCAAGAATGACCACGGCACTGTAACCGCCCGTTGCCTGGGGTTCTGCCCCCGGAGTCGAAACAACGATTTTTCGCTTTCCGTCAATTGAGAGAAGTGGTTTGTCTCCGGTTGACTCAACCAGTTGCAAACCCGGAAAGGCGGCACCAAATTCGGCGATGGTTCGAGTTACTCCCCCAGCGCCCTGACGCAATTTCGAACTCCCGCAGTCGCCACACCTAAGGGCCAAGTTTTGAGCGTTGCACCAGCGGCATCGAGGTGTTGAAGTTGCGTCTATCCAAATCGGACCGTTGCAACGTGTGCAGAGAGCACGCTTAGAACAATCGGAACAGTAGGCAGTGCGGGCCACGCCCTTGGAACCCACCTGAACTAGCACGACGCCGCTTTCGGCAGCCTCTCGGATAGTTTGCCAAGCGAGTGTTGAAACTCTCTCTGTCGTCTCGTCAAAGGCAATCCGAGGCGCAACGAAAGATACGGTCTGATCTGTTGCATAACCAATGTCGACAAGTCTCTGCACCTCTGTGCTTCTCGAGTGAGAAACGAACAGCAGCGAACACTTCTCTTCGGCCTGCCTAAGCAAGGCAATGTCGCGTGCGTGAGCATATGGACTCTGCTGATCCTGATAATTTCGATCTCCGTCATCGAAACACACAATCAACCCGAGATTCTGCAATGGTGCGTAAAGACCTGAACGCGAACCCACCACAAGGTGTGCGCCTTCTGTGAGGCATTCGAGAAAATTCTCGTACCTTAACGAGCCTTTTTGCTCGGTCGAGAAGTCAATGTAGTGATTGCTGAACTGTGAAGCCGCGATGGCAGATCTAAGTAATGTCTGATCTCTGTAGTCAGGCACCAAAACAATTACGCTGTGACCACTAGAAATTGTTTCGAAAGCGGCGGACAGAGCCAAATCGATCCAGGCTGCAGTTGCCTCACTTGTGTGCCGGCTTGCGACAAGTGTCGGCCTGGCGAGTGCCGCCGAGATAGTAAAAGAGTCGGGTTGCTTTCTCGACTGCAAGGCAACTTGGCTGGCACCGAACTTGTTTTCTACCCTCACCGAACGAGCGACGATTGCCGAAGCCAGCACGTCTCCTGTTGTTGAGGCCTGCCGCGAAGCCACAGCTGCGATGAGTTTGTAGATGTTGTCTGGCAACACAGACACCGAAGAAACAATGTCTGTCAGTTGGCTTAGCTTGCCGGTGAATGATGACTCAGCAACAACTTCAATGACGTAGCCTTCTAAAGGCTTTTTGCTGCGACCAAAAGGAACTCTAACTCTTTGACCTGCTCTAATTCTGCCGTCGAGCTCCTCTGACACCGCGTAATCGAAAACCTTGTCGAGATTCGGTAACGGAGAGTCAAGTATTACCCGAGCAATCTTGCTCATCTGACTAGATGCCAACGGCTCGCTGTAGGTCACTAACTTTGTCTAAACGCTCCCAGGTGAAGTTTGGTAGGTCGCGACCGAAGTGACCGTAAGTTGCTGTTTCAGAGTAAATCGGTCGCAGCAGATTCAGCGCCTCAATGATTGCCTTGGGCCTCAAGTCGAAAACCTCGCGAATCGCTTTAGCTATTGCGTCTTCACTGACCGTGGCGGTACCGAAAGTTTCAACATAGAGCGCTACGGGTT
>CAZDKF010000055.1:3038-6970 GCA_964505955.1 uncultured Rhodoluna sp.
CGATTGCATAAGCCACCTGAACCTCTGCTCGTTTTGCTAATCCGGCAGCGACTATGTTCTTCGCCACCCAACGCATGGCGTAAGCAGCAGACCTATCAACCTTCGAGGGATCTTTACCGCTAAAAGCGCCACCACCATGTCGAGCCCAGCCACCGTAGGTGTCAACAATGATTTTTCGTCCGGTAAGGCCTGCATCTCCCATTGGCCCGCCAACAACGAAGCTGCCGGTTGGGTTCATCAAAAAACGCGCACTGCTCGAATCTAGAGTTGATAATTCGAGGATGGGAGCAATCACAAGTTCTCGAACTGCGGCCTGAACCTCGCTCTGTGAAACAAACTGGTTGTGCTGTGTCGAAACAACGACCGTATCTACGGTTTTCGGCACATTGTCTTCATAGCCAATCGTCACCTGAGTCTTTCCATCGGGTCTCAAGAAATCGACTAGGCCGGCCTTGCGCACAAAAGCTAGCCGCTCGGCCAGTTGATGAGCCAAACTAATTGCGCTTGGCATGAATGAAGACGTTTCGTCGGTTGCATATCCGAACATCAAGCCCTGGTCGCCTGCACCTTGACCGTCTAGCGGGTCTTTCGAGTTCTCTTGTCTAGCCTCAAGACCAGCATCAACACCCTGTGCGATGTCTGGAGATTGCTGCCCGATTGACATTGAGACACCACAGCTGAGACCGTCGAAGCCGATTTCACTCGAGGTGTAACCAATTTCTACAATCTTTTCGCGAATCAGTTTCGGCATTTCTACGTATGCCGAGGTGGTGAGCTCTCCGGCCACGTGCACTAGACCTGTGGTGACCATTGTCTCGATGGCAACGCGAGCGTTGGGGTCTTGCTCGAGAATAGCGTCTAGCAGCGTGTCAGAGATCTGGTCGCAGATCTTGTCAGGATGTCCCTCGGTAACCGATTCCGAGGTAAAGAGCTTCATGTTTGTCATATCTCGCCAAGTATATCTAGAACCGCTGACGCCACCTCGGTCTTTGTTCCCGAAACGGTACGCTCGATTCCGGATTTAGTAAGAATTAGCACCGAATTGTCACTCGCTCCAAAAACGCGACCGTCACTCACGTCGTTGGCGACCAGAAGATCACAGCCCTTGCCCATCAACTTGTGAGCCGCGAGTTGTCTCAGTTGCGAGACGTCTGAGGCTGTTTCGGCCGCAAAGCCGACAGTCTTGACTGCTAGACCCAAATCGTTGATTTTGGAAACTGCCATCTGCAGGATGTCGGGATTAGCAATTAGTTCAAGAGTCGTGTTCTGACCGACCAACGAGCGCTTTACCTTGACGTCAGATACGTGCTTAACCCTGAAGTCGCTCACTGCGGCGGTCATGATCAAGTAATCGCATTCAGAGAGCACGGCATCGATTGCGCTCTGCAGTTCAAGTGCTGTCGAAACAGCAACAAAACTCACTCCCGGCAACTCAGCGATGTTAGCGCCGATTAATGTGACTCGAGCGCCTCTAGCAGACGCTGCTTTAGCCAGTGCGACTCCCTGCAAGCCTGACGATCTATTTGCGAGAAATCGAACCGGGTCAATTGGCTCTTGCGTGCCACCGGCCGTAACAACCACGTGCTTACCAAGAAAGTCTTTAGGTTCGAGTAACGCGAGCGCTGCTTCGACTATTTGTTCGGGCTCAGGAAGTCGACCGATACCAGAATCTTCACCGGTAAGGCGACCAATCGCGGGTTGAAGAATCGCGAGACCACGACTCTCGAGTGTCCTGATGTTTGCTTGTGTTGCCTCATTTAGATACATCTCGGTGTGCATTGCCGGCGCGATTAGCACAGGGGCTTTGGTGGCCAAGATTGTGTTCGATAGCAAGTCGTCTGCAATGCCAGAAGCTGTGCGCGCAAGAAACGACGCCGAAGCGGGTGCGACAATTACAAGCTCTGCCTCTTGAGCCAAGGCGATGTGTTTGACCGATTCGACATCGGTGTAGAGATCTGGATCAACGCTGTTGTGTGAGAGCGCTTCGAGAGTTGTCGCGCCGATGAAACGCAGAGCATTTTGGGTTGGGATAACTTTGACGCTGTGACCCAGCTCGGTTAGCAAGCGGATAATCGCCGTTGCCTTGTAGGCCGCTATTCCCCCGGTTATGCCGAGAACTATGCGAGCCACGACATCACTCGATTAGAGAGACTTCTTAGCCAGTTTGTTCTGGTCGATTTCTTTGAGAGCAATTGTCAATGGCTTCTCGTTGATTGTGGTGTCGACTAGCGGGCCAACGACCTGAAATAGGTGTCCATCTTGAAGGGCCGAGTAGTAGTCGTTGATTTGGCGGGCGCGCTTTGAGGCGAAGATCACTAGCTCGTACTTCGAAGTGATTTCTGGCTTTGATAGCAAGTTATCGATTGATGGCGACACGATACCAACAAGTTTTTCTGACATTTGATTTCTCTCTGAAAGGGCGCTTAAGCGCGTAGCAATTCTACGACCGACTGGGCGCATTTGGCTACATCATCGTTGATTACAACGTGGTCAAACTGGTCTTGGGCCTGAATTTCTATGCGGGCGGTAGCCAGGCGGCGCTCCATTTCACCCGAATCCTCGGTGCCACGACCCTCGAGCCGCCGAACGAGTTCCTCCCATGACGGCGGTGCTATAAAAACGGTGATTGCCTCGGGCATTTGCTCCTTCACCTGGCTAGCGCCCTGGATGTCTATTTCGAGCAGAACGTGCTTTCCGGCTTCAATGGCTGCCAAAACGGGCTGTCGTGGGGTTCCGTAGCGGTGCGTGCCGTGTACCACGGCGAATTCGAGCATTTCACCAGACTCGATCAAACGGTCAAATTCGGCATCGGAGAGAAAAAAGTAACTCTCCCCATCAACCTCACCCTTGCGCGGCTGTCTCGTGGTTGCTGAGACGCTCAGCACGATGTCTGAATTGGTCTCAAGGATGCGCCGGGCGACGGTTCCCTTGCCGACTGCTGTCGGCCCGGCAATTACCAATAGCTTTGGGCTTTTCAAGAAAGCCCCTTTCGAAGCTCGTTCTTTGCCTGTTCGATTGACGCCACCAGTGAATTCTTGCCGACAGCGGCGACACTGCGAGACACCGACGCGATCACTCTATTTGATGCCGACTGGAACAAATCTCGAGCGTCTGTGAGATTTGCTCCCTGAGCACCGAAACCGGGCGCAAGTATCGGCGTTGCAGAATCATTGTCAGTCTGAACACTCGTGATGCCACTCGCAGCAAAATTCAATGTAGCGCCGACCACGGCACCGAAGGATCCCATTCGAGCACCGCCGCTCTTGCTGACAGCGTTTATTGCATCAAGTTGCTTCAGAATGTCAGCAGAGATTGTTGATTCGGCTATTTTTGCTCGCTGAATGCTTTTGCCCTCGGGGTTAGAAGTAGCGGCCAGCACAAAGAGACCCTTTGAACGTTCTAGCGATTCACTCATGACCTCGCCCAATGAATCGAGTCCTAAAAACGGGCTAACGGTAAGTGCGTCGCAGACAAATGGCGCATCTTTTGCAAGCCAGGCTTCAAAGTAACCGTTCATAGTCGAGCCGATGTCGCCGCGCTTCGCATCCATAATCACGACGATGTCGGTTTGCTGCGCCTCTGCAGCGAATTTCTCTAGAACGGCGAAACCGCTGGAACCGAACTTTTCGAAGAATGCAACCTGTGGCTTGATGATGCCAACCCGACCAACCGATGCCTCGAGCACCGACATCGAGAAAGTTCTCAAGGCATCGATGCTCTGATCTAGACCCCACTCCTCAAGCAGTGAGGCGTGCGGGTCTACCCCGACGCAGAGCTGTCCGTATTGCGCGAAGCTCTGCTCAAGTCGAGCGCCGAAACTATCTGCCAAGTGCGGCCTTTCTGTCTTTCGCGTGGTCTTGAAGCGACTTTACGCTGAACGGTCCCGCTATAACGGCCTCAAACGATCCGATGGCTGCGCTGAGTTGGGCGAT
>CAZDKF010000056.1:0-754 GCA_964505955.1 uncultured Rhodoluna sp.
CGCGTGAAGCTTGCCAAGCAGTTCAGAACCGGAAACGTTGAGATCGGCGGGGTAGTTGACGAAGGTCTTATCGCCGAAGTCCTTGCCCAGGCAACCGGCATTCCGGTGTTCAAACTCACCGAAGAAGAGAGCGCAAAGCTCATTTTCATGGAAGACGAACTGCACAAGCGAGTGGTGGGTCAAGAAGACGCCATCCGTGCGATTTCGAAGTCGATTCGTCGTCAGCGTGCCGGGTTGAAAGACCCGAACCGCCCATCTGGTTCGTTTATCTTCGCGGGCCCAACCGGTGTCGGAAAGACCGAGCTTGCCAAAGCGCTCGCCGAGTTCTTGTTCGACGATGAGGGCGCGTTGATCGCGCTCGACATGTCCGAATACAGCGAGAAGCACACCGTTTCTCGCTTGTTCGGTGCGCCTCCGGGCTTCGTCGGTTTCGAAGAGGGTGGACAGCTAACCGAGAAGGTTCGCCGCAAGCCGTTCAGCGTTGTCTTGTTCGACGAAATCGAAAAGGCTCACCCAGACATCTTCAACTCGTTGTTGCAGATTCTCGAAGAGGGTCGTCTAACCGACGGTCAGGGTCGAGTTGTTGACTTCAAGAACACCATCATCATCATGACCACGAACCTCGGAACCCGCGACATTGCTCGCGGCGTGATGGGCTTCGCGCTCGAGGGTGACGGTGCCGGAGACTACGACCGCATGAAGGGCAAGGTCAACGAAGAACTTAAGAAGAGCTTCAAGCCAGAGTTCTTGAACC
>CAZDKF010000056.1:764-6460 GCA_964505955.1 uncultured Rhodoluna sp.
CAATCGTGTTTCCGCAGCTCAGCAAAGAAGAGCTCGTTCAGATTGTCGATCTCTTCATCAAGAAGCTTTCGGTTCGTCTCGAAGATCGCAACATGACTTTGAGCCTCTCGCCTGCTGCGAAAGACCGTCTCATCGAGATCGGCTTCGACCCAGCGCTTGGTGCGCGACCATTGCGTCGTGCTGTTCAGCGTGAAATCGAAGACAAACTCAGCGAGAAGATTCTGCACGGCGAGTTGCTAAACACCGAGCACATGGATGTCGACTTCTTCAATGGTGAGTTCGTTTTCACGAGCCGAGAGCGAGTGGTCGCGAGTAGCATTTAGGCATGCCTACAAGCACCTTTAGCGTTCGCCCAGCTCGCACCTCAGACGTGCGCGCTATTCAGGCAATTCGCGAACCCTTTTTGGGCAAGGTCTTGCAGCACCACGAGCTAGTCGGGCTTTTTGAGAAAATCCAAGAGTTCTCTGTTGTGGTCGATGAAAACGACCGCGTTCTTGCGGCCGGCGCTCTTCACGTCATGTGGCAAGACCTCGCTGAGGTTCGCTCTGTTGTGGTTGATGACTCGATGCGGGGCCAAGGCATCGGGCAACTGTTGGTTGAAGCCCTGCTCAACCGCGCACGCGAAATTGGTGTTAGCCGAGTTTTCTGCCTGACCTTTGAGACAGCATTCTTTGCCAAACATGGTTTCGAGCCAATCAGCGATGTTCCGGTTGATGCCGAAACCTTCGAAGAGATGGTTCGCTCAACCGACGTGGGTGTCGCCGAGTTTCTTGATTTGGCCCGCGTAAAAGAAAACACCTTGGGCAACACCCGCATGCTTAAGCGCTTGTAGCGCGAGCGCTGGTTAGCCTTAGAAAATGGCAAACCGAAGAATTTCTCGACCAAGCACGGCAGTTAGACCTGAGATTCTTCGCCGCCGTCGAATTGTTTTTGGTCTGGCAGCAATCTTGGTTGTGTGGCTGCTTTGGAGCTTGATCAGCTCAATCTTTAACTTTTTTAGCGGCCTGGCACCGCAGGCGGCAGCAACGCCTGCCGCAAGCCAATCAGTAATCGTTGCCTGCGAACCTGGAATGGTGCAGATCACTGCAGGTATTGGCGACAACGCTTACAACTCGTGGGCGTCAGTGCCCGCCGGCGAGAATCCGTTTCTGTGGTTCAACATGACAAACAACTCAAAAGTTGCTTGCACATTCGATGCCGGTTCTCTGGTTTCGTTCTATCAAATCAAGAGCGGCGAGCAACTCATCTGGGATTCGAAGCAGTGCGACAGAAGCCAAGACGTTAGTGCAGTTGGAATTCTGCAGCCGGGCCAATCGGTAAATTCACCGTCTTCTACTTGGCTGCGTGTTTTCTCTTCAATCACCGGATGCTCAACAGGCCAGCAACCGGCAGTTGCTGGAGGAGCTACCTATCAACTCAAAGCAACAGTGAACGGCGTTGAATCAAGCGTCGTGCAATTTGTTTTGAATTAGTTACCAGTTCAGCGCGAGCGCGAGCGCTTGTTTCAAGCCGCCAACACTGCTTTCGACACTTCGCACAAAACCGAGACGCTCGGCCTCTTGTTTTCGCAGTTTGTTGTTTGTGACCGGGCGTATTTCGCCCGCTAGAGAAATTTCGCCGAAGGCCGCGAGATTGTGTGAAACGGGTTTGTCTTGAACCGCCGAAGCGATTGCGATTGCAATCGCGAGATCGGCAGCCGGTTCAGTAATTCGAACACCCCCTACGGTCGAAACATAAACATCTAGCTCACCAAGTCGCATGCCGGCACGACGCTCGAGAACCGCGAGCAGCATGGCAACGCGCGAAGAGTCGACACCGTTTGTTACTCGTCGCGGATTTGGCGATGACGATTTGACTACGAGGGCCTGCACTTCAGCGATTAGCGGGCGCTTGCCTTCAACCGCAACGGTTACGCAGGTACCAGAAACAGGGGTGTCGCCGCGCGACAAGAAGAGCCCGCTCGGGTCGGCTACCTCTCGAATGCCCTCACCGGTCATTTCGAAACAACCAACCTCGTCGGTTGGGCCGAAGCGATTCTTCAAGCTACGAACAAAGCGAAGCGAAGTTTGACGATCGCCCTCGAACTGGCAGACCACATCGACCAGGTGCTCGAGAGCTCTCGGGCCTGCGATGTTGCCGTCTTTGGTTACGTGACCGACCAAGATGATCGGCAAGTTTTGGTTTTTGGCAACGCGAATCAGATTGGTGGCAACTTCGCGAATCTGCGATGGCATGCCGGCCGCGCCATCGATTTCGGCGTGCGCGATTGTCTGAACTGAGTCAACAACCAGCAGATCTGGCTGGGTCGCTTCAATTTGCCCCAAAACCGAGCCGAGGTCGGTTTCGCTTGCAAGGTAGAGGTTTTCGCTGAGCGCTCCGGTTCTTTCGGCCCTCAGGCGAATCTGCCCGACAGACTCCTCACCGCTAACGTAGAGCACGCGTGCACCGCCCTGAGCGGTCTTAGCAGCCACTTCGAGCAACAGGGTCGATTTGCCAACGCCCGGCTCGCCTGAGAGCAAAACGACAGCACCTGGCACTAGCCCGCCGCCGAGAACTCGATCGAATTCGGCAACCTGCGTGCTTCGGCTGGCCACCGATTCGGTGCTGATTTCGGTTATCGGTTTAGCTGCGCTAGAGGCAACAATCACCGATGGCTTAACCGAGCGAACCGAGCCGAGACCCTTGCCACCCCCTGATGAGCCTTCGCGCATGGTGTCCCAGGCTTGGCACTCGCCACACTGGCCGACCCATTTGACCGACGACCATCCGCACTCGGTGCAGGAGTAAGAAGACTTAGAGGCCATGCGTTAAAACTACCCTGAGCCAGAGACAGCTAAGTTGCCTAAACTTTGAGTGTGAAGAACATTCGAATCGCAATTCTTGGCTCAGGGTCTATGGGCACCGCGATTCTCGATGGCCTTATCGCCAGCGGGTTGAGCCCCGCCCACATCAAGGTGTCAACCAAAACCGAGGCAAGCGCGGCCAAGCTTGTCAATCGCCACACCGTGAGCGCCTATTCGATTGAGGAACTGGGTCAAGCAGCAGACGCAAACTCAGCAGCAACGGTCGACGCCGATGTGATCATCGTGGCAGTGAAACCCGCATACGTAATCGAGACCCTCCAGCAACTGCGTGCACCGCAGCTCAAGGCCGACGCGCTCGTGATCAGCGTTGCTGCCGGCATCACCACTGAAGCCATGCAAGCAGCCCTACCTCAGGGCAACGCCGTCATTCGCGCGATGCCAAACACTCCTGCAATTGTGGGTCGCGCAATGACGGGAATAGCTCTCGGTAGCCGGGCGACATCCGAGAACAAAGAATTAGCCGAACAACTATTTGCAACAGTGGGCAAGACAATCGTGGTCGAAGAGGATCGCATCGATGCACTCAGCACAATCAGTGGCAGTGGTCCGGCGTATGTTTTCTTCTTGGTTGAAGAATTTTTGAAAACAGCGCAGCATCACGGTTTCAGTGCTGAAGAAGCGAGCTTGCTCGTGAACGAAACTTTCTTGGGAGCGACCGAGTTATTGGTGGCCTCTGGCAAAGATCCGGCAGAGTTGCGTCGACAGGTAACCAGCCCGAACGGCACCACGATGCAGGCAATTGCTCGCATGCAAGCGGCAAACCTCGACCCAATGTTTATTGAAGCAACAGACGCAGCACTCGCCCGTGCGAAAGAAATCGCAGCGGGAAACTAAGTAGATAGGTAAACCATGTCAGACATTTTTCTAGCAATCGCAGACCCGAAGCGTCGCGAAATTCTTGAGGCACTCGCAAAAGAAGAGCAGACTCTCGCGCAACTTGCCAAGACCATCAAAGAGACACCAGCTGCAACCACAAAGCAGTTGACAATTCTCAAGGATGCCGGCCTCGTGAAAGCTAGCCGCGCAAAGACTGCCGTTTACTCAACCAACCCGAAGGCTCTCAAGCCACTTGGTGTCTGGGTGGCAAAATTCGCCGGAGCCGAAATCACCGCGGAGATTGGCGTTCGTGCCGACGAACTCGCAGAGCTCGCAACCGAATACATCAACAGGGGTTCAACCTGGCTCGGCAAGAAACTGAACCCGAAGTCAAAAGTGAAGAACGTTGACGATTTGGCAAAAGAGCTAGGTCGCAAGGTTGCTACCGTGAAGAAAGACACAGAGGTTGAAGTGACCGAAAAGGTTCAGGCTGTTGTCAAAGAAGTAAAGACGCGCGTTAATCGCAAGTAAAAAGAAGAGGAAACAACATGGCAAAAGAGAAATCAGTTAGTGCTCCTGCGGCGGATCAGGAGACAATTCGCCTTCGAGAGTGGGCCCGAAAGAGCCTAAAGAAAAAGCAGGACTTCAAACAACTTGTTGGAGTTTGGTTTGCTGTTTCGGTGTTGCTTTCCGTGATTTGGGCGCTAACAGATCAAGGTTACTTCTGGCCAATCTGGGCAATGTTTGGAATCGGCATCGCAGTACTCTTCTCTGGTCTCGATGCCTACGGGCCCGGTTTCAAGAAGGAAATTACTGAAGACGATATCGACGCTGAAATTCAGCGTCGAGTCAAGCGCTAGCCGACACGACTAAAACTTGGCGTCGATCTCGGCAACGAGCGCTTCGACGTGTTTGCGAACCTCATCACGGATAGGCCTAACGGCCTCAACACCTTGGCCCGCTGGATCGTCCAGCACCCAGTCGAGATAAGTCTTGCCCGGAAAGAATGGGCAGGTGTCGCCGCAACCCATGGTGATGACGTAGTCGGAGTCTTTGACGGCCTCATCGGTGAGCTTCTTCGGAAAGTTCTGGCTGATATCGATGCCGAGTTCAGCCATGGCTTCAACCGCTGAGATTGTTCAAAACGGTGTGGTGAATGTGACAGTGACTTTGAAAAACCCGAGCGATCGTTCGGTTAAGGAATCAGTATTGTTGTTTGTTAGAGATCACTATGCTAGTGTTACGCCGGCAGTTAAGAAGTTAAGACAATTTCAGAAAATAGAATTGCAGCCAAGAGAGACAAGAACGCTCACGTTTGTCTTGAAGGCTTCAGATTTGAAATTATGTGATCGAAATGGACAATGGATTTACGAGGCAGGTGATTTCGATGTTATCATAGGTCAATTAAAGACAACTCTAACACTTAAGTAATATGAAAAAAGGAATTTTGAATTTTGCTATGCTCCTTGGAGTTGCTACAGCAGCAATGCTTTCATCGTGTAAGCAAAGTGATCCAGAGGAAGTGCTGATGCGCCAAGGCGACATCGTCAATTTTGCAGGGCGTAAGTGGGATGTGAAAAGTAGCGTGAATCAGGTAGGTCCGGGGCCTAACTTTTTCTCAAAATTATATGAAGATGTGTGGGTGGATGAAAACGGATACTTGCATTTGAACATCGCGAATCGCAATGGTAATTGGTATTCAACGGAAGTAATATCACAAGACACCATGGGCTATGGTACTTACACATGGACCATCCAAGCAGATCCGATGAGTTTTGCTAGCAATGTTGTTCTAGGTTTATTTACGTGGGACAACAACACATTCTTTACGCAAGCGAATAGTGAAGTAGATATTGAGCTTTCTAAATGGGGAAATGCGGAGAGTGAAGTACCATTGACGTATAGTGTGCAGCCTGTAAACTTTGGGCCATACTTCGATGAGCGCAGTGAATACGCTAACACTGATTCAGATAATTTAATTGGTGTGACCACCCATCAATTTACTTGGACTGATTC
>CAZDKF010000056.1:6470-6887 GCA_964505955.1 uncultured Rhodoluna sp.
AGAAACAGCCAATCCAGGGATGTCAACATGGAGTTTTGAGCTATGGAACCCTGCACGAATAAGATATGGAGGCGGTCAATCTTCGAATCCAATCATAATTCCTGCTCCAGGAAATACTACAAATGCGCGAATGAATTTCTGGACCTTGCCGCACGTGGCGATTGGTCCGGAGAATGCAATGGAGCATGAAGTGGTGATTAGAGACTTTAAGTACGAGCCAGCTCAATAAGCATTGTTATAAAAAGAAAAAACTCAAAGCTGTCCCTTCATGGGCCTGCTTTGAGTTTTTTTATGTTGGGATGAAAAAATCCTTATTCTACGATCGAGCCGAAGCTAAATCCTGAAGCGAAATTATCTGCAACTAAAACCGCATTTGCGCCTGGTTCTTGGACTAGAGGAGGAGCAGCGATCGTTACG
>CAZDKF010000057.1:0-6858 GCA_964505955.1 uncultured Rhodoluna sp.
TCTGCCGAAGGGTCTCGTCGGCAGTGCGAACAATCTCGAGGGTTCTCGAAATCAACTCTTCGGCAGATAGTGAGCCGAGCAGTTCGCGCTGATCGAGTTGACCGATTGGCAACACACCGGCCATCTGCCAGCAGGCTTCGATCGGGTCGTCGCTGAATAAGGTGTCTGCCCCAAACTGCAGGTCGCCAAACTCGCTGGCGAAGGCCAGAAGCTTTCGCACCTGGGTTTCGAGATGAACTCGCGCTGGCTCGAGGCTGGCATCCCAGATTAGATCTTCAATAAAGTCGATGTCGGCCAGCGGATACGGGTCGTCAGGAAGCCACGCATTGACTCGAAAACGCTGCGTGCCAACCGATTCGAGACCATAGAACTCGTTGAGTGTGCCGATGTCGGTTACGGCTGCAATCGTGCCGATTTTCATGCGTTCATCTGAGCCACCGACTTCTTGGCCGCGCTCAATCAGCACAACCCCAAACTCAGGGTTATCTGAAGTCATCAGATCGCCAAGAAGTTTTAGGTAGCGCTCTTCAAAGATGCGCAGTGACAACGGCATTGCCGGAAGCAACACCGTGCCCAGGGGAAACATCGGCATTACCGGCATGATGCATAACCAAACATCATCGCAAGAAAATTGCGCCGTCACGTTCGACGATGTCGTAGCGCATTAGGCCTTGGGTTGCCGGACCTTGAATTACCGAGCCGTTTGCAGTTGAGAATTCAGACCCGTGGCAAGTGCAAATAATTGCAGATGCTGTTGCGCGACTTACGGCACATCCCGCATGATTGCAGATAACAGAGAACGCGGCAAACGAACCTGCGGTTGGTTGCACCACCATAATCTCGCCGCGCTTTGAATTCACCTTTATTCCGCCACCAACTGGCACGCGTGAAGTCTTTATGATTTCTTCACCTGATGCCGAATTCGATGGGGTCGGGGTAGGGGTCGGGGCTATCGTTGCGGCTGGCGACAGTGTTGCGATTAGAAAACCGCTTGAAATTTTGAGCGGCACCACTTGCAAAGACTTTTTTGTTGGGCCGCTGATGCGCCGTCCGGTGGATGCGTTAAATACGCTCTTGTCTTTTGGGCAGGTGACTCTCGCAGATCTCACATGCGATGCGAGCAGGTTTGTTTCGTCGTGCGGGCAACTCGCGGTGAAGCCGGAGTATCGAGAGGCGCTTTGCCTAAAAACCAGAATGCGACTGCCAGCAATTGAGAAGACCCTAGCCGCTCCAACCTTGATGTCAGCAGCTCTGCCGAGGCTGATGTCTTTTGCCTGGGCGGCCTGGCCAGTGATCAAGAGAGTTGCCAGCGCTAGTGAACCACCGATGAGTTCGCGTCTCTTCATTCTCACTACCCTTCGCCCAAATGCCCTAAGTAGAGCCTACGCACGCTGGTTCATAAAAGTGTAGGGCCAGGGTTTTGGGGGCGCGTTTCTTCAAATAACCAACTTGAGCTCGCCAACCACCTGAGAACCGCCGAGCGACTTAACCGCGAGCGCGGTCTTGAGCTCAGCAAAAGTTGCGTCGGTGATGAGTGAGTTTCGTTGCAGCAGCGCGAGAGCCACAAGCGGTGCAGCACGAAGTGATCCGTCGGCAATCTTTACCGCGACGCCGTGACCCGACTTTAGGCCGATCACAAAAACACCCTCTGCACCGATCTTGGCAACCATGCCGTGTTTCATCACGAGCGCATCCAGCGAGTTGGTGTCGCCAACCGCCCAGGGATTCGCAAGCATTGCGTCGACAACTTCGGTGTCGGTTGCGGTGAACTTCGCGATTGACCGAGCGAGACCTTCGACCGTGATGGCGTGAAGTGGCGCACCGCATCCGTCGATGGTGGTGTGAAGAATCTTTTCGCCCGAGTATTCCTCGATTACCTGCTCGACCAGCTTTTGCATTGGGTGGTCGGCATTCAGATAAGTGTCGGTGTCAAATCCGGCTACCACGCAAGCTGCCAAGAAGGCCGCGTGTTTGCCAGAACAGTTGAAAGCCAGTCGCGTCTCGGTCTCACCCCTGCCCTGTGCCTCTGCCCGGGCCGACGGATTACCGGGCCAAGCCACTGGGCACTGAAGAGAGTCTGGCTTCAGGCCTGCCGCACCAAGAATTGCCTCGACTAACTCGATGTGGCGGGCAGTTCCCTGGTGGCTGGCAGCAGAAACGGCCAATTGCGCGCCTTCGAGCGTTAGCCCGGCTCGACGCATGGCGACGACCTGCAAGGGTTTCACGGCACTGCGCCCATAGATAAGTCTCTTTGCCGAACCAAGATGGTCGATCAGCTTGCCTTCTTGGTCAACCAAAGCACCTATGCCTCGGTGTCTCGATTCGACAATGCCGCCACGTTCGAGCACGGCCACTTCGACAAAGTCGAGCGGCTTTGGCAATAGAGCTGAAACGTTATCGAAGGGCTGACTCATGCCAAAAGTCTCGCACATCTATTCACGTCTCTAACTAGGATGAGCGCATGCCATCGGTTGTCAGAGGTCTGCATCGTGATTGAGTCGTATTTGCTTTTCGCAACCATCTGGTTCGTTGCAGCTGCCACCCCCGGCATCGACACAATGCTGCTGCTGACCTCAACCATTGAACGCGGATGGCGCGCTGCTGTTGCCTATTCGATCGGCATAACGCTCGCAAAAGTCTTGCTCATGACGGTTTCGTTCTTCGGC
This sequence comes from uncultured Rhodoluna sp., assembly GCA_964505955.1. Taxonomy (GTDB): domain Bacteria; phylum Actinomycetota; class Actinomycetes; order Actinomycetales; family Microbacteriaceae; genus Rhodoluna. Next base: position 2,667 of record CAZDKF010000057.1, read on the forward strand.
TTGAACGCGCTCATCGCTGCAGCGCCCCAACTGATCGTGACTCTGCAGTGGTTCGGCGCGGCTTTCTTGCTCTACAAGGCAATCAGCCTCTGGAATGCAAAGGGTGCAGCCAAGCGAAAGCTGAGCCACGGATTCTGGCCGAGTCTGTCACTGGCTTTTGCGTTGGCAGTGAGCAACCCGACAGCACTGCTCTTTTACCTTGCGGTTGTGCCGCAGGTGAGCGCAACAACTAATCTGCTCGTGTTGAACCTCATAATTGCGATTGGCTTCACACTAATCAGTGCGTTCTACATCAGCCTCGCAGTGCCTATCCGTGCATGGATATCGCGCGGACCAAATCAAACGCTGGTCAACCGAGTAATCGCACTGATTTTTGCGTTGCTCGCAGTTGTTGTTGTGTTGCGCTAAGCGTTAGCCAACAGCGGAGCAAGAACGCCGCTGCATCCCTGCCAGGCAAGAAGTGTCTTGGCCACCAAACTCAGCGTGATGTATGAACGCTCACCCTGAAGATAGCTAGCCCATTTGCCAACCTGACGGTACTGCAACCACTGGTTCAACGCGAATGTGTTGAACAACACAAAAATGGTGACGATGATGACGACTACGAATCCAGGGGTCTCTGCATCGTTGGTTGATCCAGGCTGAAGCGTGTTTAACATGACAGCAAACCATGGAACGATTCCGACCATCGAGCCGAAGATGAACGGAAGCAGTTTTCTGGTGCCAGGCTTTTCATACTTCTCTTGAAGAGCGCCGAACATAATCATGGCCGCGTTGACCGCAAAGATGCTCATTAGCGCGGCGGCGTCGGTGGTTCCGGTTAGTTGAGCAATCAAGAAAATCATGATTGACGAGCTGAGTGAATACTCTGTCCATCTGAAGTAGTTGTGGTTTGCTAGCAAGCCGTTCTTATAGCGATTGAAGAACGCTGGGCTCGCAACCAAGAAGTGAAAGAATGCGCTGAGCATCAAGAAGCCGATTAGGCCGTAACCCATGTTGACGTCAAACAGAACCACGCGCTCTGGCGGAATCGGTGAACCCGGAGGGCCAGCCATGTAGTCGGCGGTGACCGGAAAGTTTGCCTGGGCGTCAAGCGCCGCGATTATTGCGATCATGGCCACTGCCTGACCGAGGTGGGCGAAAGCCGCAACGATGTTGTAAACGCGCAGTCTCTTGAGCTGCGTCTCTGTGTCTCTAACCTTCTTGGCCATTTGGTCTCCTTATCGGCGTTGGCTCAATTATTGCCTTTCAGGGCTGAAAAACTCGGCGTTTAGAATTGTGGGAGAGCCGAAAGGAACCCATCGTGGCCACCAAGAAACCAGCAGAAACCTTTACTGCCGAAGAAAGAGCCGCTATGCGCGCGCGAGCCAAAGAGCTGAAGGCCAATGCCAGCAAGGAAGCCGCGCTAAAAGAAGTTCTGGCTGCGTATAAGAAGATGAGCCCTGCCGATCGTGAGATTGGTGAGAAACTGCACGCTCTTGTGAAGAAGACAGCACCGCAGCTATGGGCAAAGACTTGGTATGGCATGCCGGCATTTGCCAACGATGAAGGCAAAGCCATTCTGTTTTACCAGGATGCCGGCAAATTCAAGACCCGCTATTCAACTATCGGATTCAACGAGCAAGCCAAACTCGACGATGGAGCTCTCTGGGCGACTTCATTCGCGATCATCAAGTGGACCGGAGCAGTTGAGAAACAACTTGCCGCAATGATTAAGAAGGCTGTCTCTTAGGAGCTCAGCTTTTAGTTTGTTCGCAACATCAGCATGAACTGACCGCCACCCGGGTTCACCTGGGTGGCGAATTCAGTTTCTGGGGCAAATCGAGAAAGTCGATCTAGCAACCACTCGGCAGCGCGCTCGGCATCGGCCTCGCTAGAGAAACGCGCAACTAGTTCGCGACCACCTTTGCGAGACAGTCGCTCAACTGTTTCGACAATCGGGGCGGGCTCAGCCGCCAAAAGTTCTTCGGGCCAAGCAACTACCGGTGCGTGCTTTCCCTTCATTGTGTTGCACGCTCGATGCGCGAGACGCTCGCCGCCCGACGCACCCTTCTTCGCTTTCGCGAGAGCAAAGCTGTCGGCACTCGGGCCCAAATCTGAATTCACCGATGCATCGGGGTCAACCGGCTTGTCGCACAACCAGCAGCGCCAACCGTCGCGCTCACCGATTTCGTTTAGATCGCTCAAAGTTAGTTGCCCCACTCAGTTGGTGAGCCGAGGCTAAGCAGCGTTGTGAAGATTGCGATGACAACAACAATCAGCGCAGCAGCAAAAAGTAATGGTCGATTGAGAAACCAACGAAAGAGACGATCGAACCAGTGCTGATCGCGAGGATCGGCCGAGCTCTCAAGTCGCCAGCGACCGAGCAGTAGCCCGTTTTTGCTCAAGTTCTTCTCGAACGGCAAAGTTGCAAAAGGCACGATAGCCAGGGCCGTGCCGAGCACGATGCGGCCGAAAGACCAGCGCTGGTTCACTCCAACCAGTGCCGCCATGACGCCGTAGCCCAAGAACATTGCGCCGTGAAGACCACCGATTGCCGTGAAAAGAGCGGGCGGCAAGCCCACCAAAGCCCTAAAGGCCAGTGCCCCAAGTAGAAGCGACCAGGTTAGCGCTTCGCCAAAAGCGAAGGTTTGAAAGGCTCGTTGTGGGCTCGAAAAAATCTTGCGACTGGGTTGGTTGGTCATAATTAGAGTCTATGAACTCAGGTCGCCCGATTCGCGTTGTCTTTCTCAGCTTCTATTTCGAAGCCTGGGATGCGCTCGCCGACATCTACCGACAAATGCTCGCCGATCCTCGGTTTGAACCGACTGTGATCAGCATTCCGCGCCGGTTGACCGGCGAGACCACCTATTCTGGCGAAGACAAAGTGAGCGCTTTCTATGATTCAGTCGGGGTCGAGCACCTGCGCTTTGACTTCGAAGACTCTGCCATCGGGCTAGCGAAGCTTCGCGAGATTGCTCCCGACTACGTGTTCTTGAATTATCCGTGGCAGCGCAACTACCAGCCGAACTACCGTGCCGAGGTGCTGAGCGAATTCACCAAGGTTTGCCAGGTGCCCTACTACTCCTTTGCGCTTGTCAACGAGCCTGGCGAAGACGGCGTTGCGCCATACCTCTATACACAGCGTTCGCACCAACTTTCGTCTTTGATTTTCACGCAGGATGCGGCCGTTGTCGAAGCATACTCACGCACTTCGCGTGGCAACTCGCACGTGCACCTGACGGGTTCACCGAAGCTCGACTCGTTGGTGTCGCGCGCTGTTGCAACACCTCGCGACCGTTACACGCTGGTGTGGGCACCGCACCACAGTTACTCAGCGCACTGGTTGAACTTTGGCACCTTCGCTTCGATGCATCGAGAGATGCTCGACTTTGCGAAGATTCATCAAGACATCGACATCATCATGAGGCCGCATCCGTTCATGTTTGGCACCCTGGTTGATCGACAGGTGGTCGACGAGTCAGAACTGAACCAGTGGCTCGAAGAGTTCAAGGCGCTGCCGAACACCTCGATTGAAACCGGCGGCGACTTTGCGAGCCTGTTCTTGTCGAGCGACCTGCTGCTAACCGACGGCATTTCGTTTATCGGTGAGTATCCGATGATCACTGGCAAGCCGGCCGTTTACCTCGAGAACCCGGAGCGCTGGAAGTTCTCACCAATCGGCGAAATTGCTGTTCAGGCGAACTGGCGCATCGGGTCGTTTGCCGAGTTTGCCAACCGATTCGACCAGATTCGAGCCGAGGGTCTTGGCGACTACTCGGCAGCAATCGAACGACTGCGCAAGGCGGCAAGCCCCTATCCTGGCGAATCTGCAGCAAGAATCATTGAGATTGTGGCCCGAGACTCTGTGGCCGATACGCCGTTGGTCGATAAGTCGACGATCAAAGAGGTCGCCTGGGAACTGGGCCCAGACAAAGAGCCGCTAGTCGACTAGTCGGCGGCTGGCCTTCAGCACAGCTGGCGCGAGCAACGCAATGAGGGCAATACAGGCGATGCCCGCTGCCCCAAGAACATTTCTGATGCCAAAGCCAGCGATAAGCAAACCGGCAATGCCCATGCCAACAACCGAGGCCGTCGAGAACATGGCCCTGACGGCAGCCATGACGCGACCCCTAATTTCTTCGGGTGTGCGATTGATTATTAGCGAGATTCCGTAGGCGTTTAGGCCGGCGTTGAAGAAGCCAGCGATAAA
>CAZDKF010000058.1:0-3085 GCA_964505955.1 uncultured Rhodoluna sp.
AACTGCCCAGCCCCAAGCAACCTGGTTGTTTTAATTCACGGATACGGGGCCAGCACATTCTCTTGGTTGCCCGTCGAAGACAAGTTCAGCCCCTGTGACGATGTCATTTCATACGATCGCCCAGCATTCGGTTTGACCGAGCGCAAGTTGTCTTGGGATGGGCTCAACCCTTACTCGATGGCGGCTCAGCAGTCGATACTTGCCGAGCTAGTTGCAAAGTTTGCAAACGGGCGACCTGCAATTTTGGTCGGTCACTCGGCGGGTGGCCAGATTGCCGCAAAGTTTGCGCTCGACAACCCGCAGTTGGTTGAAAAGTTGGTTCTGGAAGCGCCGGCCATTCTCAACTCAACACCCGGAGCAAACCTGGCTTGGCTTACCTATATTCCGCAGCTTAACCATCTCGGACCACTTCTCGTTTCGAGTATCGCGAGTTCTGGCATGGAGGTGCTGACTCAGTCATATCACGACACGAGCAAACTTACCGACAACACAATTGCTGGTTATCGCGTGCCGTTGACGATTCAGAACTGGGAATTTGCGTTTTGGGAATTCTCACGAGCCGAGAGATTAACCGATGTTGCATCGAGACTTTCGGAGTTCAAGATGCCGGTGCTCATAATCACTGGCGATGATGATCGAATAGTAGAGACCGCATTGACTAGAGAACTTGCCGCAAAGATGCCCGCGGCAGAGTTTGTCGTGATTTCAAATTCAGGTCACCTACCGCACGAAGAAACCACAGAAGAATTCATGGCAGCCGTGCTGCCATTCGTGAACGGGTAGTTCTAGGCGAAAGCTTCGGCAGGCGGGCAGCTGCAGAACAGGTTGCGGTCGCCGTAAACCGAGTCGATGCGTCTAACGATTGGCCAATACTTGCGGCGATGCTGACCGGCTACCGGATACACACCTAGCTCGCGCGAATACGGGTGTGACCAGTCAGAGACCAGCATCTTTGCGGTGTGTGGCGCGTTGTGCAGCGGGTTATCTTCTGCAGGCCAGGTTCCCTTGGCAACCTCGCGACTCTCGTCGCGAATCGCGATCATCGCCGAGATAAAGCGATCAAGTTCAACCAGAGGTTCGCTCTCGGTTGGCTCAATCATCAGCGTTCCGGCAACCGGAAACGACATCGTCGGTGCGTGGAAGCCATAGTCGATGAGGCGCTTGGCAACGTCGTCTCCGCTGATTCCGGTTTCTTTTTGAATCGGGCGAATGTCGATGATGCACTCGTGAGCCACCAAGCCGTTTTTGCCCGAGTAGAGCAGCGGGTAGTGGCCGTCGAGTTTCTTGGCCACGTAGTTTGCCGAAAGCACAGCCGCAGCAGTCGCATCGCGAAGCCCGTCGGCACCCATCATGCGAATGTATGCCCAAGAAATTGGCAGCACACCGGCAGAGCCGTATGGCGCTGCCGAGATTGGGCCATAGTTAGCTAGCGGTGCCTGTGACATCGTGTGACCTGGCAAGAATGGTGCAAGGTGTGAGCGCGCTGCAACCGGGCCGATGCCTGGGCCACCGCCACCGTGCGGAATCGCAAAGGTCTTGTGAAGGTTCAGGTGACTTACGTCGCCGCCGAACTTGCCAAACTTTGCATAACCGATTACGGCGTTGGTGTTTGCTCCGTCGATATAAACCTGACCACCGGCAGCGTGCACTCGCTCGCACAGTTCAACCACAGACTCTTCAAACACTCCGTGAGTCGAAGGGTAAGTGATCATGATTGCCGAGAGCTTGTCACCGGCGGCGTCGATTTTCTGTTGCAGGTCGTTCAGATCAACGTTTCCGTTGTCATCACACTCGACGACAACAACACTCATGCCGGCCAAGATCGCCGAGGCAGCGTTGGTTCCGTGTGCGCTCGAAGGTATTAGGCAGATCTCACGCTGAACATCTCCGCGGCTCAGGTGATAACCACGGATAGCCATCAGGCCAGCGAGCTCGCCCTGACTTCCGGCGTTTGGTTGAATCGATACGTTGTCGTAGCCGGTGAGATCGCTCAACCAAGACTGAATTGTGTCGACTAACTCGAGATAGCCCTTGACGTCTTCTGCAGGGGCGAACGGGTGAATGTTGCCAAACTCTGGCCAGGTCACCGGCTCCATTTCGCTGGTTGCGTTTAACTTCATTGTGCAAGAACCTAGCGGAATCATTCCGCGATCGAGCGCGTAGTCGTAGTCGGCAAGTTGCTTCATGTAGCGAAGCATCGCGGTTTCACTGTGGTGGCTGTTGAAAACCGGGTGGGTTAGATAGTCACTTGTGCGAGCAAACGATTCGATGTGCGAGCTTGCCGAAGCCGGCAGGGTAGCTCCGAAAATCGATGCCAAGTCGGCCAAGGTTTGCTCGGTAGTGGTTTCGTCTAGCGAAAGTTGCAGGCAGTCTGCTTCGCGAACAAGCATTGTGATGTTTTTTGCGCGGGCGGAGGCAAACAACTTGTTTGCATCGACATCGCAAAGTTCAAGTGTGTCGAAGAAGTTGGCGTGCTTAACTTTGATTCCAGCAGCCGAGAGCGCTTTGGCTAGACGTGAAGTCTTTGAATGCACCTCGGTTGCGATTGCCTTCAGGCCAGCTGGGCCGTGATAGACCGCATACATTCCAGCCATAACGGCAAGCAAAACCTGGGCGGTACAAATGTTTGACGTTGCTCGTTCGCGACGAATGTGCTGTTCGCGGGTCTGCAGTGTAAGACGGTAGGCGGGTGCACCGTCGGCATCAACCGAAACGCCGACCAAGCGGCCAGGCATCGAGCGCTCGAGGTCGTTGCGCACTGCGAGGTAACCCGCGTGTGGGCCACCAAAGCCCATCGGCACACCGAAACGCTGGGTGGTGCCGACAACAACGTCTGCGCCCTGCTCGCCAGGCGACTCAAGCAGAGTGAGTGCCAAGAGATCGGCGGCGACAACAGATATGCCGCCTTGCGCCTTGGTTAGCTCGATAACCGGCTTTAAGTGCACAACTCGACCGCTTGCGCCCGGATACTGCAGCAGCGAACCGAAGTGTTCGCCAAGCCCGGCGGCATCCGTGGCGTTATCAAAGTACTTGATCTCGATCTGTAACGGCTGAGCGCGGTGCTCTAGCAGTGCCTTAGTCTGCG
>CAZDKF010000058.1:3095-6651 GCA_964505955.1 uncultured Rhodoluna sp.
AGAGTGTCGCGGTCGACTAGAAAAACGTTTGAGTCGCTGGTTGCGGTGCGCTTGGCAATCATCATGGCCTCGACGGCCGCGGTGCTCTCGTCGAGCATCGAAGCGTTCGAGGTCTTCATGCCGGTGAGGTCGGTGACCATGGTTTGAAAGTTGATGAGCGCTTCGAGGCGACCCTGCGAAATCTCAGGCTGGTATGGCGTGTATGCGGTGTACCAAGAAGGGTTCTCGAGAATGTTTCGCTTGATGACAGTTGGAGTGTGGGTGCCGTAATAGCCGAGACCGATCATCGAAGTTGTCACGCGGTTTTTGGCGGCAATCGCGCGCAACTCGGCTAGTGATTCCGCTTCGCTGCGAGCGGGGTCTAGTGTGCTGTCACCGCGAAAGCGAATGACCTCTGGAACAGCTGCGCTGAGCAAATCGTCGAGCGACTTATAGCCGAGAGTGTCGAGCATGACCTTCTGGTCTGCGCTTGAGGTGCCAATGTGGCGATACTGAAATTTTTCGTGTTCGAGCGGCATGGTTGGATTACTCGCCAGTGAACGCGTCGTACTCGGCAGCGGTCATTAGTTCTGGCAGCGCTTCGAAGCGCACCTTGATTAGCCAGCCAGCGCCGAAGGCATCCTGGTTCACAAGCTCGGGCGCATTGGTTACGTCGCCGTTTACTTCAACGACTTCGCCATCAACCGGTGAGTAAAGCTCGCCAACAGACTTGGTCGACTCGATCTCGCCACAAATCTTCATGTAAGTGGTCTTAGCGCCGACTTTTGGCAGGTCTACGAAAACAACATCGCCGAGTTTTTCTGCCGCGTATGCGGTGATGCCGATGGTTGCCACATCGCCCTCAACTTTTAGCCACTCGTGCTCTTTTGTGTAGTGAAGATCTGTTGGATTCGACATGCTCGGCTAGTGCTCTCTCTTGTAAAACGGCAATTTCACGATTTTGTAGGGCTCTAAGTTACCCCGCACGTCAAGACTAATCGTGTCGCCCACGCCAAAATTCCCGTCACGGATGTAGGCCATGGCTACCGGGTAGCCGAGGGTTGGCGACAGCGCGCCAGAGGTAACTACGCCGATGGTTTCGCCGGTTGCGGGGTGCTTGAGCTCGTAATCGGCGCGGGCGGCGCGCTTGCCTTCGCCCACCAGCGCGATTAGTCGCTCGCGCGGTTGGGTTATCTTTTCGAGGGCTTCGCGACCAACAAAGTTGTGGCCTTCGTCTAGGCGAACAACCTTGGCCATACCAGCGTCAATTGGGGTGTGCTGCTCGTCGAGTTCGTGCCCGTAGAGCGGCATGCCTGCCTCGAGGCGCAGGGTGTCTCGGCAGGCAAGGCCGGCGGCGATGAGGCCGTCATCGGCTCCGGCAGACAAAATGTCGTTCCAGACCTTTGCTGCCCGCCCTGCTGAAATCAGCACCTCGAAGCCGTCTTCGCCGGTATATCCGGTGCGGCAGAGATAAGCGCTGGCGTCGGCCACTGTCGCTTGGGCAATTGAGTAGTACTTGAGCTCGGCCAAGTTTGCATCGCTGAGTTTCTGCAAAATGCCGGTGGCCTTTGGCCCCTGAATCGCAATCAACGCCCAGTCGTCGCTCTGGTCGTCAACCTTGGCGGCGAAGCCTGCTTGGCGAGCATTGAGCGCGCTGGCCACAGCGTGACGATTCGACGCGTTCGCGATTATCAAAAAATTGTCTTCTGCAAGACGGTAGACGATTAGGTCGTCGATGATTCCGCCCTCGTGGTTGCAAATCATCGAGTATTTGGCGCGACCAATGGCTATCTCTGATGCAATTCCGATAAGCGCAAAGTCAAGAAAGGCTGCTGCCTGATTTCCCGATATGAAAATTTCTGCCATATGCGAAATGTCAAACACGCCGGCAGCGTTGCGCACCGCGTGGTGCTCTGCAAGGTCGCTGCTGTATCGAACCGGCATATCCCAACCACCAAAGTCGGTGAAACTCGCGCCAAGTTTTACGTGCTCGTCGTGCAGAACGGTCTTTGCCATTTTTACTTTCTTTTAGTTTGAAGTCGGTTGCTGTTGGGTTATGCAGTGAATGCCGCCACCGCGAGCGAAGATCGGTCTTGCATCGACAAGCACCACTTCACGATCTGGATAACAAGATTCGAGAATCGCTTTTGCCACCTGATCGTTTTCGTCATCGAAGGCACAAAGAATCACGCCACCGTTCACCAGGTAGTGATTGATATACGAATAGTCGACCCAAGAGTGGTCATCTTTCAATACCTTCGGTGCCGGCACCGCAATCAGTTCGAAGCCACCGGCCTCTTCGAGAGTGCGCTTGACCTCGTGGCTGACCGAAAAGTCTGGGTGTGCTTCATCGCGCTGGTCGTGAAACAAGATTTTTCCACCGGGTGCAAAGCAAGCCACGATGTCGATGTGACCGCGAGTGCCGAACTCGTCGTAGTCGCGGGTCAGCCCGCGGCGAATCCAAATAGCACGAGAGGTTCCGAGTTTTTCGTGTAACTCGGCCTCGACCTCTGCGCGGCTCCAGGTTGAGTTTCTGCCCTCGCCAAGTTGCACGGTCTCGGTTAGCAAGAGGTTGCCTTCGCCATCCACATGGATGCCGCCACCCTCGTTGATCAGGCTGCTCGATATTGTCTCGACTGCGGCGAAGTCGCCAATTTGGCGGGCAACGTGCTGGTCTTTTGCCCAGATAGCCCAGCTGGTTGCACCCCAGCCGTTGAAAACCCAGTCGACTGCAGCCACCTGACCGGCGGCGTTTTTAACGAAGCTCGGCCCGGTGTCTCGCAACCAGCCGTCATCTAGAGAAGCCTCGACAAGTTCGACCCGGTCATCGAGCAGCGCTTTTGCTGTCGCCACATCGCCAGGTTCGATAAGCATCTTCACCGGTTCGAAGCGCACCACTGCGTTCGCCACTGCGGCCCAGGCCTCGAAGGCACGCTCATTCTCGGCCGGGTCGTCTTCGTAGTCTTTGGCCGGCCAACCCATCCATGTGCATTCGTGCGGTTGCCATTCGGCTGGCATGCGCCAGGTCATCAGTAACTCACTCCGGCGATGCCACCGTCTTCGCCGTCACCGTTTTCGGTGCGGCGGTTTGTGACCGGCTCAACCAACATGTCGTAAGTGTCTGGTCGACGAGTTGCCAAAAACGGAAACAGGTCGAGCCAGTCTCTGCGCTGGTCGAGATCTAGGTCTGCCACGAGCACTTCGTCGCCTTCGCGTGCTGCACGAGCGAGAATTCGCCCGTAAGGGTCGCAGATGAAACTGCTTCCGTAAAAAGTGATTGAACCTTCATTGCCATAGCGATTAGGAACCACCATAAAAGTTCCGTTTGCGATCGCGTTTCCGACGATTACCTGTCGCCAAAGTGGTTCTGTGTCGAAATCTTCATGGTCGGGTTCGCTGCCGATTGCGGTCGGGTAGGCGAGCACCTCGGCACCGCGAAGCGAATAGTTGCGAACGACTTCTGCGAACCATTCATCCCAGCAAGTTGGCAAGCCAAATTGGGCCGTTGTGCCATCAAAATCAAATTCATACACCGGATACGGCTCACCATCGCTCGGGCCCTGCGCGAAGTATTGAT
>CAZDKF010000059.1:0-3612 GCA_964505955.1 uncultured Rhodoluna sp.
CTCGAGGGGATGAAGGGCGCGCTGGGCGGCTGCCGCGAGGCTCCAGACGATGCCGTAAGAGTCGATCTCTTGGGCGCTGGCCATGCCAACCGCCCACTGCGAGACCCACGAGCCGGTTGGCTCGAAGATTTCTTCGCGCACCTTTTCGCTGATTAGCTTGCTGTCGCACAGCTTGGCGGGCCAGGGCTGCGCAAGTTTGGTCGAGTCAATTACCGAGATACCAACGGCCACCGGGCCGGCGACAGAGCCGCGACCAACCTCATCGATGCCGAGCACATACTTAGCGCCCGAATCAAAGAGCGTTTGCTCGAGACTAAGGCTTGGGAACGTCTTTGAAGACATTTGGATAGTTATCTAGCCACAGCCAGTTGGCAACTGGCCAAGAGATCACGAAAGCGCGCCCAACCACATACTTCTTTTCGACGAAGCCCTTGCTCGGCAGGTCTTGGTGATAGCGAGAATCTTCGCTGCTGCCACGGTTGTCGCCCATAACCCAGAACGAGTCTTTCGGAACAACAACATCGAAATCTAGAACGCTCGGCTCAACACCCTTTGCCAGGTATGGTTCGGTGATTGGCACACCGTTGATAGTGAGTTTCTTGTCGGCATCGCAACAAACAATGCGGTCGCCTTCAACTCCAATCACACGCTTGACAAGGTGCTGGGTAGAGTCTGAGGCTACGAAGCCGAATGCCGAAAGAAACCACTCGCTGCTAGCTTCGAAGAAATTCTGTTCGGGCTTGATTATTGGGCTAAGCCAGTTGCCGGGGTCTCTGAAGACAATTACGTCGCCGCGCTCAACCGGCACGACCTCTGGAACCAACTCGTTCACGATGATTCGATCTTGAATCTGCAGGGTCTCAAGCATTGAGCCGCTTGGAATGAAGAAAGAGCGAATCAAGAAAGTTTTAACCAAAAGCGAAAGCACCAACGCGGTTGCAACGATAACCAAGAGATCAATCAAGAATGAAACGAAAACGTTTTTCTTGAGTCGACGCCATTTGGCGCGAAGAGTGCGTGGTGCTTTTACTTTAGTTTCTTGCGGGCTTTGCCCGAGCTCTGTCATGTAAACAGGTTATGACGAGATTTATACGTTGTCGCGCTTTTCGCGAATCTTCGCCTTCTTGCCGCGGAGGTCGCGCAAGTAGTAAAGCTTCGCGCGGCGAACATCGCCACGGCTAACTAGTTCAATCTTGTCGAGCACTGGTGAGTGCACTGGGAAGGTTCGCTCGACGCCAACCTGAAAACTGATCTTGCGAACGGTGAAAGTCTCGCGAATGCCCTCGCCCGAACGGCGAATAACGACACCCTGGAAAACCTGAACACGGCTGCGGTTACCTTCAATGATGTTTACGTGAACCTTGACGTTGTCACCAACGCGAAACGCTGGGATGTCAGACTTCAGGCTTGCTGCGTCTACTGAGTCAAGAATGTGCATTTTGAATCCATCTCTGTTACTGCGCGCAGGTCAACAACGGGTTAGTTTATAAATCGGTTTTTGCCAGGCTCCCCTGCGGCAGAGCACCTTGCGGTTGGCAACCTGCCTAGTTTGCCACAGATTGGGCTATTCGCCAAGTAGATCTGGGCGAACGGCCTTGGTTCGCTCGATTTGCTGCTCTTTGCGCCACTTGGCGATTGCTGCGTGGTTGCCGCTGGTTAGCACCTCGGGCACATCCATGCCTCGCCAACTAGCCGGCTTGGTATAGCTCGGGTATTCGAGCAGCCCGTCTGAGTGGCTCTCTTCGACAAGGCTTTCGGCGTTGCCGATCACCCCTGGGATGAGCCTTGCGATGGCCTCAACCATCACGATGGCAGCCACCTCGCCGCCGTTGAGCACATAGTCGCCGATTGAGATCATGCGCACGTTGGCGCGAGCCTTGGCATACTCGACAACGCGCTGGTCGATGCCCTCGTAGCGACCGCAGGCAAAAATGATGCGCTTCACTTCGGCAAGCTCGTGCGCTGTGGCCTGCTTGAAGACCTCGCCGGCCGGTGAGGTGAAGATGATTACGGTGTCATCATGAAAACCCTCTGCGCCGAGAAGGCTGTCGAGAGCGTCACCCCAAGGCTCAGGCTTCATGAGCATGCCGGCACCGCCACCATATGGTGAGTCGTCTACGGTTCGGTGTTTGTCGTGAGTGAAATCGCGAAGGTCGTGCGCGTGAAACTCGAGCAGCGATTTGTCGCGCGCTTTGCCGAGAAGCGAAAGATCTAACGCCTGAAAAAAGTCGGGAAAAATCGAGATTGCGTCGATGCGCATTGCTACGCCTCTTCTTCGTCGTTGCCGCTCACGTCAGACTCGGCCAAATCTTCAACGGCACCGATGTCTTCAAGGTCTTCAACCTGCTCGAGTTCAACAATATCTTCGAACTCTGCGATTTCTTCAAACAGACCTAGTGGCGGAGTGATTGTCAGACTGCGGCTCTTCATATCGACAACCGGCACGATTGCTTTCACAAACGGCACGAGCACCTCTCTACCCTCGGTTTCAACAGCGAGCAAGTCTTGCGATGGCAGGTGGTCGACTCGGGTAACAACACCGATATCAACTGCATCACGGATAACCCTGAGGCCAACTAGTTGATGGTCGAACCAAGCGTCTTCTTCGTTGGTGATTTCGTCGTTCGAGACGTCTACCAAGAGAATCGCTTTCACGAGGGTGTCGGCGACTGTGCGGTCTTCGCACTCTTTTAGAAAGAGAACGGGCATGGTGTTGTACCAGCGAAGTTCTTGCACGGTAACGGTCTTGCCAAACCATGGCGAAGACTCAGGAACTTGAAGTTTGAGGATTGCACCTTCGACAAAGCGCAGTTTTGGGCTGTCGGTGTAGAGCTCGAGTTTGAATGCGCCTTTTAGGCCGTGGGCCTTGACCAGACGGCCGACACGAAGAGTGGTTGAACTAGAAATCTGTGTCCACCACGTCAACGCGAATCTTCTTGCCATCGGCAAGCGCGTTAACGATGGTGCGCAGTGCCTTGGCGGTGCGTCCGTTGCGCCCGATCACTCGACCCAGGTCATCTGGGTGCACGTGAACCTCAAGCAAGTCGCCTCGCGAGGTTGAGCGTGCGGTTACGGTTGCGTCTTCAGGATTGTCGACGATTCCCTTAACCAAGTGTTCGAGCGCAGCGGCAAGCACAATTAAGCCTGTTCTGCTTCTGGAGTCTCGGCTGCCGCTTCGGCTTCTGCCTCTGCTACAGCTTCTGCTGCTTCAACAACTTCTTCAGCCGCAACGACAACATCTGCCGCTTCTTCTGCTGCAACTTCTGCTGCCGCCTCTGCTGCTGCTTCTGCCGCAGGAGCTTCTTCAGCCGATGCGTTTTCTGCAACTTCAGCTGCTTCTGCTGCTGCGTTTGCAGCCTTCTCAGCTTCTGCTGCCTCTAGAGCAGCCTTAGCTTTCTTGTTCTCAAGTGCTTCCTTAGCCTGAAGAACTGGCTTCTTAGCTGAGTCAACAACGAATTCTGCTTTTGCTTCTTTGGTCTGAACAACGTTCTTAGCGTTCTTGTCACCCTTTGAAGTCTGGTAGTCACCGGTCAACTTGAGAAGTGCGGTTACCTGCTCGGTTGGCTGTGCGCCAACGCCAAGCCAGTAGAGTGCACGCTCTGAGTTAACTTC
>CAZDKF010000059.1:3622-6428 GCA_964505955.1 uncultured Rhodoluna sp.
AACGATGCGGTAGTGCGGTGCGCGCTTTTTTCCGTGACGCGCTAGGCGGATTTTTACAGCCACAATGCTCCTGTTTTTTGTATTGGGGCGAACAATCAACCGTGAGCGTGGGGGCACACTCGGTATTCAAGCTCTTGGGGTCATCCGTGTCGCTTGGTTAGAGGGTCAAGCGAAGACAACCGCTCTATTCTGCCAGAAAACCCAAGATAGTGCCAACCAATTTGGGGCTAGCGACTAATTGATGCCGAAGGCCGAGCCAGAGCCGCCCTGATTTGGCTTTTCGCCCGAGCGTCTGGCGGCCTCTTCGGCTGCGCGCTTTGCTGGGTTGCCAGATTTTGAGCCGCCCTTGCCCTTGTCTTTCTTCTTGGATTTGCCTCCAATGAAGCCGCCGCCCATGCCCGGCATGTTTGGCATACCTGGCATCTGAGGCATTCCGCCCTTGGCTACCGTCTTCATCATCTTGGCGGCCTGCTCGAAGCGGTTGACAAGCGAGTTGACCTCGGTCACCGAGGTTCCCGAGCCGTTTGCAATGCGCAGGCGGCGCGACCCGTTGAGCACCTTCGGCTGGCGACGCTCGGTTGGTGTCATCGACCGAATGATTGCCTCGGTGCGGTTGATCTCGCCCTCGTCGAAATTGTCGAGTTGAGCTTTCATTTGGTTGGCACCCGGCATCATGGCGAGCATGCTCTTCAGCGAACCCATTTTGCGCAACTGCTGCATCTGGTCTAAAAAGTCTTCGAGGGTAAAAGTCTCGCTGGCCAACTTGTCGGCCATCTTCTGCGCTTCGCCTTCATCGAAAGCCTTTTGGGTCTGCTCGATGAGAGTGAGCACGTCACCCATGTCGAGAATTCGACTTGCCATGCGATCTGGATAGAACGGCTCAAACGCGTCAAGCCCTTCGCCTGTCGACGAAAACATGATTGGCTTGCCGGTGACCGAAGCAACCGAGAGCGCAGCACCACCTCGGGCATCACCATCAAGTTTGGTAAGCACGACACCGGTGATGCCAACGCCATCCTCGAATGCTTTGGCAACGTTGACTGCATCTTGACCGATCATCGAGTCGATAACAAAAAGCACTTCGTCAGGGTCTGTCGCTTTGCGAATATCGCGCGCTTGCTTCATCAACTCTTCGTCGATGCCAAGACGACCTGCGGTGTCAACAATCACAACGCTGTATTGCTTCTTCTCAGCGTGCTTGATTGCGTCTTTAGAAACCTTTACCGGATCGCCCTTGCCGTTGCCCGGCTCTGGTGCGAAAACGTCTACTCCGGCGCGCTCACCAACAACCTGCAACTGATTGACGGCATTCGGTCGCTGCAAGTCGGCCGCAACAAGAAGCGGAGTCTGGTTCTGGTCTTTTAGCCACTTGGCAAGTTTTCCGGCGAGGGTGGTCTTACCCGAACCCTGCAAGCCGGCAAGCATGATGACGGTTGGCGGCTTCTTTGAGAACTCGAGCTTGCGTTGCTCGCCACCCAAAATCTTGACCAGCTCTTCGTTGACGATCTGAACCACCTGCTGGGCGGGGTTTAGTGCCTTTGAGACCTCATCGCCCATGGCGCGCTCGCGCACAGAGCCGGTGAACGCCTTGACAACCTCGAGCGCAACATCGGCCTCAAGCAGTGCGCGGCGAATCTCGCGAAGAGTTGCGTCGATGTCGGCAGGGCTCAGCTTGCCCTTGGTACGTAGGTTCTTAAAGGTCTCGACTAAGCGCTCTGACAGATTTCCAAACATTAGCCAACCAACCCCTTCGCAAACTCACGCGCATCAAAGAACGCAAAGTCAGCGATGCCTTCGCCAACACCCACTAATTTAACCGGGATGCCCAATTCGCGCTGAATTGAATAGACGATTCCACCCTTTGCGGTGCCATCAAGCTTGGTCAGCACGATTCCAGTGACGTTGGCAACCTCGGCAAAAGCCTTCGCCTGAACGAGTCCGTTTTGACCGGTGGTTGCATCGAGCACCAACAAGGTCTCGCTAATCTGGGCCTGCTTCTCAACCACTCGCCTAATTTTGTCGAGCTCTGCCATCAAATCTTTCTTGTTTTGCAATCTGCCTGCAGTGTCGATGATTGCAACATCCGCGTCATTCTTCAAAGCGAGCTCTACCGTCTTGAATGCAACACTTGCCGGGTCTTGCCCTTCGCTTTCTGGGCGAATCAGTTGCGCGTTTGCTCGCTCGGCCCAGGTTGCAATTTGCTCGACTGCCGCCGCGCGGAATGTGTCGGCCGCACCTATCACAACGCGCCACTGCCCTTCGTTGAGCCAGTTGGCCAACTTGCCGATTGTTGTAGTTTTGCCCACTCCATTCACACCCACAACAAGAATTACGTATGGCAGTTTTCCGTCTGCGAGGTTGAGTTGCTTGTCTTCGCGTTCTAGTGCTTCTGCAATCACATCAATGAGAATCTGCTTGAGTTCGGCTTCTGTCTTCGCGCCCTGCTTCTTGGCGCGTTGCTTAACCGACTCAACGATTTGCGCTGAGGCATCAACGCCAAAGTCTGACTGTATGAGAGTGTCTTCAAGGTCATCTAGGTTCTCGAGATCAAACTTGATTCGCGTGAAGAGCGCTTTGATGCCCTTGGCAAAACTGCGTTTCGGAAGCTCGACCTGCTCGAGTTCGACTTCGGCAGCTGGCGCAACCTCAGGCGCTGCGACAGGCACAACAACCTCGACGATTGGCTCGGGCGCGGGCTCAACTTCTGGCTCGGTCTCAACGGCAGGTGGCTCAACGACAGGTGCCTCAACCGGCGCTGCAACTTCCGGCTCAGGCTCTGGCATTACCTCCACTGAAGGTTCTGCCA
>CAZDKF010000060.1:0-6362 GCA_964505955.1 uncultured Rhodoluna sp.
GACCGGCGCGTTTGAGTCGCATGCATGGCGCAATCTGAACAACACTTCGACAACGCTCGAGGTCAACGGAGTGAAGTTGGCCTTGCTCGGCGTTGACGATGCGCACCTTGATCTTGACGATCTAGACTCACTCGACCAAAGCACACAATTGCGTGCGAAGGCCGACGCCACAATCGGTGTGACTCACGCTCCATACCGTCGAGTAATTGAGGCGATGGCCGAAAGCGAAGTCGACATTCTGTTTGCCGGTCACACGCACGGCGGTCAGGTGCGGTTTCCGTTTATCGGAGCAATCACAACAAACAGCGACCTGCCAAACAAGCACGCGAAGGGCATGAGCGCTTGGTCGTTTGCGGGTCGAGTGATGTTGCTAAATGTGTGCGCCGGTCTCGGCAATTCGATTTACGCGCCGATTCGTTGGTTCAATCGCCCAGAGGTTCGCGTGATTACCCTGGTGGCAAAGAGCTAGTTCTTGGCTGCCCAAACTTTTGCACCGAGCGCGATGTATTGCGAGTTCTTGTTGTCGCAGCGCGCGGTGAAGTCGATTACATAACACTTGATGTCGCCAACCGTGATCGACTCACCATTTTGCAGGGTCTGTGCCACCGACGGGTCTGAGTAGTAACCGCCGCTGCACATAAAGCCGGCTGCCGCCCCATTCTCGAGGGTTGAGTTGGTCGGGTCTTCATAGAGCTTCAGCTGGTAGCCGTAGCTGCCCTGGCAATCGTCGGGAGTTGGCAGCGGCTCATACTCGGCGGCGGCTTCGTTCTGCTCACAGAGCGCCCACTTTTCGTCGGCATTGATGGTGCACCAAACCGGCCCGCCGCCAGCCCTAAACAAGAATTCGCTGAAGCCGACGTCATAGAAACTCGGGTCAATTGAACGAACATCTGTGCCAGGAACCGGCGGAATCAAGCTCGGGCTGGGTGTCGTAATGGCATTTGATTCTTCTGGCACAGGGTCAGAAGCAGAGGTGCCGCAGGCACTGAGAACGAAAGCTAGAACTAAGGCACCGATTAGGGCTGTGGCTTTGCGCATAAGAACAGACTAGAACTCTTTTGCTACTAGCTCGGCAATTTCGTAGGTGTTTAGCGCTGCTCCCTTGCGCAGGTTGTCGCCAACAACAAATAGCTCGATGCTCTTGTCGAAATCGAGTGACTGGCGAATGCGACCAACAAAAGTCGGGTCTTGGCCGGCAACATGACTCGGGGTCGGGTAAACACCATTGGCTGGGTCATCAAGCACACGGATGCTCGGCTGCTGCTCGAGCAAGTTGCGCACCTCGTCTGCGGTTAGCGACTGGGCGAAGGTTGCGTGCACGGTAAGCGAGTGTGAAACCTGCACCGGAACGCGAACGCAACTTGCTGCAACTTTGAGATCTTTAATGCCAAGAATTTTGCGCGACTCGTTGCGCACCTTTAGCTCTTCGCTCGAGTGGCCGCCATCCTTGAGCGAACCCGCGAACGGAATTACATTCAGAGCAATTGGGTGAGCCCAAATTGAATTGCTCAGGTCGTTTCCGGCAGCGGCGAGCGCTGCACGAACGTCGTCGCTTTCACTTCCAAGCGTCGCGTTGCCACCTACCACAGCCAGTTCGGCTGCAAGTTCATCGATGCCAGCAGCACCGGCACCAGAGACAGCCTGGTAGCTCGATACGACGAGTTCTTTGAGCGTCCACTTGTTGTGCAATGCACCGAGTGCGGCCATCATCGTCAAGGTTGTGCAGTTCGGGTTTGAGATTATGCCGAGTGGGCGATTCTTCGCTTGCTCTGGGTTTACCTCTGGAACAACAAGCGGCACTTGGTCGTTCATTCTGAAAGCACCCGAGTTGTCGATCGCAATCGCACCGCGTTCTGCCGCAATCGGTGCCCAAACTTCAGAAACCTCGTCTGGCACATCGAACATCGCAATATCGATGCCATCAAATGCCTCGGGTGCTAGTGCAACAACGGTTAGGTCTTCGCCGTGAACCCTTATCTTCTTGCCGGCCGAACGAGGACTCGCTATTAGGCGAATCTCGCCCCAGATGTTCTCGCGGTTGTTGATTATGTCGATCATCACGGTGCCAACGGCACCGGTGGCACCGACCAGGGCGAGGTTTGGCTTGCGGCTCAAAAGGGTCTCCTAGCGTCCGGTTCCGGCGTAAACAGTGGCCTCTTGGTCGCTGTCGAGGCCAAAGGCGGTGTGCACGGCACGGGCAGCATCGTCTAGCTGCTTCGAGCTGGTCACAACCGAAATGCGAATCTCTGAGGTCGAGATCATCTCGATGTTGATGCCGGCCTTGGCGAGCGCGGCGAAAAGTGTCGATGAAACGCCAGAGTGAGTGCGCATGCCCGCACCAACGACAGACAGCTTGCCGATGTCGGCATCCTGCTCTAAATCGCGATAGCCGAGTGTGGCCTTTGCGGCCTCGAGTGCACCTGCAACGCGACCGAGATCACCGAGCGGCAGCGTGAAAGAAATATCGGCAACGCGGTCGGTTACGTCGACGCCGGTTGGGTTGTTCTGAACAATCATGTCGATGTTTGAGTCGGCTTCTGCCACCACGCGAAACACTTCGGCGGCCTTACCAGGAACGTCGGGAATTCCGATGACGGTGATTTTGGCCTGACCCTTGTCGGTGGCAATGCCTGAAACGATTGGCTCTTCCATTTTGCTTCCCTCTGGTTTTGTTGAGTAGACGATGGTTCCCGGATCTTTGCTAAACGTTGAACGCACACGCAGGTCAACGTTGTGACGACGAGCATATTCAACCGCACGGATGTGCAAAATCTTCGCTCCGGCAGCGGCCAGCTCGAGCATCGACTCGATGTCGATTTGGTCTAGCTTGTGAGCCTGCGGAATCACGCGCGGATCCGCAGTGTAAACGCCGTCGACATCCGAGTAAATTTCGCAAACGTCTGCCTCTAGCGCTGCGGCGAGTGCAACGGCTGTGGTGTCTGAGCCGCCGCGGCCAAGCGTTGTGATATCTTTCGAATCTTTGTTGAAGCCCTGAAAGCCAGCAACGATTGCGATGTCGCCCGCGTCGAGCGCCTCTCGGATGCGCACCGGCGTAACTTCGCTAATTCGTGCGTCACCGTGTTTTGCGCTGGTCATGATTCCGGCCTGCGATCCGGTGAACGAGCGTGAGTTTGCACCCTGGGCGTTGATTGCGATTGCAAGAAGTGCCATTGAGATGCGCTCGCCCGAGGTGAGCAGCATGTCCATTTCGCGGGCGGCTTCGTAGGGGTTGGCTGAAACCGACTGGGCTAGATCGATTAGTTCGTCGGTGGTGTCACCCATGGCAGACACGACAACGACTACCTGATTGCCTGCTCGCTGGGTTTCGATTACGCGCTTCGCGACGTGCTTGATTTTCGCGGCGTCGCCAACCGACGAGCCACCGAACTTCTGCACGATTAGGGCCAACGAGCACTCCCAAAAATTAGGGGAAATAAGGGGTTTTTGGGGCGGTCATTGCCTCAAACCCCAAGTTTAGTTTGGTTCGCGGCTATGGGGCTACCTAAACCTTTAGGCCTGTCTTCTACCCGCGAAGTGAAGTTATCGCTTCGCGCGTGTGCGCAGTGCCTAAGCCTGCCTTCTACCTGCGAAGGCACGCCCAAGGGTTACCTCGTCGGCATACTCGAGGTCGCCACCAACCGGCAGACCAGAAGCCAAACGGGTTACGTTGATGCCAAGCGGAGCGAGCATGCGGGCGATGTAGGTGGCCGTTGCCTCCCCCTCCATATTTGGGTCTGTGGCGATGATCACTTCGACCACCTGTGCATTTGAGAGGCGGGTCAATAACTCTTTGATTCGCAGCTGATCGGGGCCAATGCCTTCGATCGGGCTGATAGCTCCACCTAGCACGTGATATAGACCGCGGTATTCGCGAGTGCGCTCAATTGCCTGAACGTCTTTGCTTTCTTCGACAACGCAAATCATGGTCTGGTTGCGGCGAGCGTCGCGGCAAATGTTGCAACGATCTTCTTCGCTCACGTTTCCGCAGACTTCGCAGAATCGAACGCGTTCTTTAACTTCACGCAATACGTTTGAAAGTTTAATTGCCTGATCGTCATCGGTCTGCAAGAGATAGAAGGCAATGCGCTGGGCAGACTTTGGTCCAACACCCGGCAGGCGACTGAGTTCGTCGATTAGTTCTTGAACTACACCCTCATACATCAGCGGCCGTTCTTTTTGTCATCGACAGGTTCGGCACCGAGCATCTCGCGAAGCAGCGACTCACCATAGCGCGACTCTTCGTCAACGAGCTTTGAGTTGCGTGACTTTGCTTTCGGCTTTTCGATAGCCGGTGCTGGTGCACTCTCGCCTGCAGCTGATTCTTCTTCGAGCAAAGCTACGGCGTCGTCTTCGGCATCAGCGGTGGCGGCTGGTTCTGCTATTGCGGCAGTTGTTTCGACAGGAGTTGACGGCTGAGCGGCAGGCGCTTCTGCAACAACGGCAATAGGAGCAGTTGCAGGTGTGCCAAACTGAGGCTTGAACTTGACAGTCACACCCAAGACAGAGTTAATGGCTCGACGCAAAACATCGGTTGAGTTGCCAGAGGTTTTGAATGTCTCAAGATCGCGTTCATTCGGAAACTTGAGTGTCAGAATGGTCGAGCTTGCGTCGAAATCGATTACCTGAAGGGCGAAGGCAACCATCCAGGCGGCTTTCGACTCTTTGTTTACGACAGAGAGTATGTCGGCCCAAGAATTCTTGAAGCTCTGCGTGGTGAGCTCGGTTAGACCCTCGACCACAATCGCCTCGGTTGGCGCAGAGGTAGCTGGTGCTGGCTTCGAAGTGCCGGGCAGTGCGGCAGCAACTGGGCTAGAGACCTGTTCTGGCGTGCCTGAAACACCGATGCGACGCTCAAGTCGGTCGAGACGGGCAAGGCTGCCGGCCTCTGAGTCTGAGGCTGCCGGAACCAGAACCCTGGCACACATGAGCTCGAGCTGGAGCTTCGGGCTGGTTGCGCCAGACATCGAATTGAGGGTCTCGCTGACCACCTCTGAGGCGTGTGTGAGTGAAGACATTCCGAACGCGAATGCCTGTGTGGTGAGCTTTTCGATTTCGTCGTTTGGAACACCGCGCAGCACAGAGCCGGCGTTGTTGCCAACTGCGAGCACGACAATCAAATCGCGAAGTCGCTCGAGCAGGTCTTCGACAAAGCGTCTCGGGTCTTGTCCGGTTTGAATAACCGAGTCAACGCTGGCAAACACCGCGGCTGAAGTCTTTGCGGCAAACGCATCGATTACAGAATCGAGCAATGTGCCGTGAGTGAAGCCGAGCAATGCAACTGCGCGGTCATAGCTAACCTTGCGGTCGTCGCTGCCGGCCATGAGTTGATCGAGCAGCGAAAGCGAGTCACGAACCGAACCGCCACCGGCGCGCACCACCAAAGCAATAACACCTGGTTCAACGGTTACGTCTTCTTCTTTGCAGAGCGACTCAAGGTATTCGTGCATCTGCGCAGGTGGCACCAACCTAAATGGATAGTGGTGCGTGCGCGAACGAATTGTTGAAATAACTTTGTCAGGCTCAGTGGTTGCGAAGATGAACTTCACGTGAGCTGGTGGCTCTTCGACAATCTTGAGTAGCGCATTGAAGCCCTGCGGTGTGACCATGTGCGCTTCATCCAAGATGAAAATTTTGTAGCGATCGCGAGCCGGAGCAAAAGCTGCACGCTCACGAAGGTCACGGGCGTCGTCGACGCCGTTGTGACTCGCGGCGTCAATCTCAACAACGTCGAGCGAACCGCTGCCGTCGCGCGAAAGTTCAATGCAACTCGGGCACTTGCCGCAAGGGGTGTCGGTTGGCCCCTCTGCACAGTTCAAACAACGTGCGAGGATGCGTGCCGAAGTGGTCTTGCCGCAACCGCGTGGGCCTGAGAAAAGGTAGGCGTGGTTCACTCGATCGTTGCGAAGTGCCGTCATAAGAGGTGTGGTCACCTGGGCCTGGCCGATTAGCTCGGCAAACGCTTCTGGGCGATAGCGGCGATAAAGGGCGGTAACCATTCGTTGAGCCTAACCCTCTCTGCTGACAGTGCTGAAGAACTCCCCGCACACCCGCCAGAGCCCAGTTACCCTTGCTGCATTTCTGCCCTGGGGGAGTTAGCCGAGGTGACGCCGCACGGGGAGTCCAAGGTCAAGTTTATTCGCCCAGATAACCAGCCAATACCCATGGATAGACTTGCGAGGTTGCCTTCTGGTGACACCCAGGAGAATTCGCCTAGCGAGCTCCGAGCGAGGCGGCAGGCTATGCCGACTCGGTGAGCGAGACCACCACCGGTGTCGATATACTCACGCACGAGCAACAAAGTTTTTACCCAGGAGAATTCGCCTAGTGGCCTATGGCGCGCGCTTGGAAAGCGCGTTGGGTGC
>CAZDKF010000061.1:0-6329 GCA_964505955.1 uncultured Rhodoluna sp.
ACCGAGTGGTGTTTGGCAAGTCGATCGAGCTTGGCGAGCACGGCCCATCCGTGTTCGTTTGTGTACTTGGCAACGCCGCTCGCGCGCACCGACTCGACCTGAACACCCTCACGATACTTGCCAGACAAGAAACCTCGGGCCAATCCGAAGAAGGGCAGACCTTCGATGCCGAGTTGATTCAAAACCGGCACGCTGTCGCGCTCGTATTCTTCGCGCTCGAGAAGGTTGTAGTGGTTCTGCAGGGCAACATACTCGGTGAAGTCGTTCTGCCTTGAAACCTCGGCGGCCTCGAGTAATCTGGCTCCGGTGTAGTTGCTTGCCGCTGCGAACCGAATCTTGCCGGCTTTCTGCAACTCGGTGAAGGCACCCATGGTTTCTTCGAGCGGTGTTGCTTGATCGTCATCGTGCGCGTAGTAGAGGTCTATGTGGTCGCGGCCGAGTCTGCGCAACGAGTCGTCGCAGGCCGCAAGTATGTTTGCCCGACCGAGACCTGGGCGAGTGCTTAACTTCGAAACCTTGGTGGCAATTATCACGTCATCGGTGCTCGCGCGTGCCTTGAGCCAGCTGCCGATAACTGTTTCGCTTTCGCCGCCGACGTGACCCTCGGCCCACTCGCTATAGACGTCTGCTGTGTCGATGAAGTTGCCACCCAACTCGGTGAAAAGGTTGAGCACCTCGTGACTTTGCTGTTCATCAGCGCTCCACCCAAAGACGTTTCCGCCGAGGCAGAGGTTGGAGATTTGAAGGTCTGTTTTGGCCAGCGGGCGAAGATTCATTCGCCAATTCTTACACGCGCTAGCCGTGAAACTGAGGCCATAAAATACCAAGCATGGCCAGCAGCGAAGAACAAATTGTCATTTGTAGCAGCGAAGAGTTGCTACTGCTCGTGCCAAGCATCAGGACCTTCTTGAACGAAGCCTACGAAGGCGATTTCAGCGACAGCGACTATGAAAACGCGCTCGGTGGTCGGCATTTCATTCTCATCGAGAGCGGCCAACTGATCGCTCATGCGTCAGTGGTTACGCGGTCGATTTCGATTGATGACAGCGCTTGGAAGGTTGGCTATGTCGAAGCGGTCGCCGTGGCTGCCGATTTTCGAGACCGCGGCTTAGGCCGGCAAATCATGCAGCAGGTGACCAACTTTTGTCGCAGCAACTACGAGGTGGCGATGCTCTCAACCGGCGAGCACGGTTTCTATGAGCGCTTCGGTTGGGTGCGCCTCGATGCCACGACATTTGTCGACACCGCCAATGGTCTGGTTCGAACCGAAGAAGACGATGATTGCCTGATGCTGCTATCTGGTGTTTCTTATCTCACCAATGCTCGCCGGGTGGTTGCCCTCGACCGAAGCGCGAGTCCTTGGTAGCAAGCGCTATGTGCGAGCTGAGTGACCGTATTTAGCTAGAACCGAATCTTCTAGTAGAGCCACGATGTTGTAGAGAACTATCGAGACGATTGTGATTAGTGCCACGTATGTCCAAACTTCGGATGGTCGAGCGCGGCCAATAGCTGACACAATCGCATAGCCGATGCCTTGGCCGGTTGCAAGCCACTCAACCAAGAGCGCGCCTGTGATTGCGCCCGGCACAGAGATCTTCAGCGCGGCAAAGAAAGATGGGAGAGAAGAAGGAAACGCCACTGTTCGAAGAGCATCGAGTTTGTTGCCGCCATAAACGGTCACAAGATCGAACATTGCAGGCGGTGCGCTGCGCAAACCGAAGACGATGTTAACCAGCGCCGGAAACAAAACCACAATTGCACCCATGACTGCAACCGACATTTGCTCGCGTCCAAAAATTAGAATGATAATCGGAGCCATGGCAATAAGCGGAACCGAGCGAAGCAGCATCGCAATCGGCATGAGTGCCTGCTCGATGCCTTTTGAAAGGCTAAATAAAAGCGAGATCAGGGTCGCCAAGAACATTCCGACAACGAAGCCGATTGAAGCGTCAATCATTGTCTGACCTAAAGCAGTCATAACCATGTCGCGGTTTTCGCTCGCGGCCGGAACCTCAAACATGAACTTGTAGACGTCGAAGGGATTTGTGCCAATGAATGGCTTCACGTTAAAGGCCCACAGCGCCACAAACCAGAGAACAGCGACAACAGCGAATGACACAAATGTGTTCAAGATAACTCGCACGACTCTCTGCCTCAGCGTCATCATGCGCTAACCGACCCTTTTGACCATGGGGTAACAAAGCGCGAAATCAGCCCGACAAGGGCATAAGCGCCACCGGCGATTGCTCCAGAAACCAGTGCCAGTGCCCAAACTCGAGCTACCTCGAGCGATTGCTGCGCGTTCACCATAGCCGGCCCAAAGCCCACATCTGGCCCGCCAACATACTCGCCAAGAATCGCCCCCAAGAACGCTGCGGGCGCCGCGATTCGCAGAGCCGCAAGGATAGACGGCAGCGCAGAGAGAAGTTGCACCTTCACTAATCGGTGCCAGGCGTTTCCGCCGAAAACCGTCACTACATCAAGAGCGGCTCGATCGGCCGACTTCACGCCCGTCATAGCGCCAACCATGGTCGTGAAGAACACGCTCAATGCGGCCAGCGCAATGGCGGTTTCAGAAGGTTCGCCAGCAGCAGGAGCCCCGAGCACAAGTCGAATGATTGGCCCAATTGCCACAATCGGAATGCAATAGGTGATGAGCGCGATCTGGGCCGCTAGGTTCTCGAGTTTCGGCAAGGTTAGAGCCACCGCAGCAAGAGTTAGAGCCGCCAGATTTCCCCAGAAGAAGCCGATGCCTGCCTCAGCGATTGTTACGGCAGCATTGCGGGCGAAAAAGTCAAAACCATCCTTCGCAAACTGCAAGAGAACCTCGGGCGGAGTAGGAATTGCACCAGTCGTTTCACGCGAGCCATTCGGAGTGTTGCGAAATGAAGTTGCAGCAACGAGCCACCAAATCAAGATTGTTGCAACTGTGCCGAGAGTGCCCGAGATCCACTTCTTTCTGTTCATGGCGAACTAGTGCTCTTCTAGAATGTTTTCGCCGTGCGCACCGAACAGCAGTTCTGATGCTCTGTCGTGCAACGCGTGAAATTCGCTCGTACGCATCATCTCGATTGTTCGCGGACGTGGAAGGTCGATGTCGATAACTTCTTTTATGCGACCAGGGCGAGCGCTCATCACGGCAACCTGATCACTCAAGAAAATTGCCTCGCTGATTGCGTGAGTAACCATAAGTGTGGTTGCTGGCTTTTCGGTCCAGATGCGCAAAAGCTCGAGGTTTAGTCTCTGCCTCGTCATGTCGTCAAGAGCACCGAATGGCTCGTCGAGCAAAAGTACAGAAGGTTGAACAACCAGAGCGCGAGCAATCGAAACCCTTTGGCGCATGCCGCCCGAGAGCTGAGCCGGCTTGGCCTTTTCGAATCCTTTCAGACCGACCAGCGAAATCAAATCTTCGATCTGGTTAGGTTCAGGCTTGGTGCCCGATAGTTCAAGCGGCAGACGAATATTGTCGAGCACAGAGCGCCAGGGCATCAGCGCCGAGTCCTGAAATGCGATGCCGAGTTCGTGGTTCTTGCGCAGTTCGGCCGGGCTCTTGCCATCAACCGTTACGAAACCCTCGGTTGCCGTCTCAAGGCCGGCGAGAATTCTGAGAATTGTTGACTTTCCGCAGCCAGACGGGCCGAGCAGCGACAGAAAGCTTCCCCTGTCGCTGTGCAGAGTAGCACCATCCAGAGCGGTAAGTGTCTCGCGACCAATCTTGAACTTCTTGCTGAGGCTAGAAATGGTGATGCCGCTGCCCGTCTCGGGTGAGGGGGCAGCGGCATCGTTCAAATTCATGAACTTAGATTACTTCAGTTCAGGGTTCTCTTCGTAAACCTCTTTCAGGAGGCTCATGTCGAACAACTGATCTGCCGTGATGTCATAACCGGCGGCCTTTAGGGTCGCAAGGTTCAGAGCAATCATGGCGTCGCTGATGGTGAAGAGTCCGTTTGCACGGGTTTCGTCAGTCTGAACCAAGATTTCGTTCTGAGTCTTTGACTGATATTCCTCTTTGTCTTTCGACAGACCTAGGTCTTTGCCGTATACCTCTAGAGCCAGACGTGCACCCTCGTTAGGGTTTGCAATCGCATCCTTCCAACCACGGATGGTTGCCTTCAGGAACGCCTTGAGTGCTTCACGGTTGTTGTCGATTGAATCCTGAGTTACAACAAAGCTCTCGGTGACAAATGGCAAGCCGTTGTCAGCGAATAGCAAGTTGGTGACTTCGTAGCCCTGCTGTGCAACAGTGAACGACTCGTTGGTCACGTAGGCCAAGAACCCGTCGACCTCACCGTTTACCAGTGGAGCTGGGTCATACTGCACAGGAACCTTGGTTACCTTGGAAGCGTCAATTCCGTTTGCCTTTAGCAGCGCGTCGAATAGAGTCTCGTTCGGTCCGGCCTGAACACCAATCTTCTTTCCGATCAAATCCTGGATGGTGGCGATGTTCGCGCCATCCTTGAGAGAAAGAATTGTGAATGGGTTCTTCTGGTAGGTGGTGCCAATGATCTTCAACTGTGCACCCTCGTTGAGAATTACTGGTGCTACTGAGATTGGGTTTGCGATACCAACGAGCACGTTGCCGCTAATTACTTCTGCCTCGGTTGCAGCGGGTCCGGCGACAAGGTTAACCGAGCTAAAACCAGCTTCGGTGTAGTAGCCATTGGCGTCTGCAAAGAATTCTCCGGCAAACTCTGAGTTTTTGATCCAGCTGAGCTGAACGCTTAGGTCGCCAAATGACTTGGTTTCTTCGGTTTCAGCTGCTGGAGCGCAACCGCTGAGGGTTAGCGCTGCAATTGCGATGGCCGCAACTGCGATTTTTTTTAGTGACTTGAGCATTAAATAATGTACCTTTCGGGAGTCGTTTTAGAGCTTCTGGATAATCCCACCACAACGCATGTTTCAGGCGTGTTTCGTGCCGGGCTTGCGCCAATAATGCCAGATAGAAAGAGACCAATTGACCACGAGGGCGCAATTCAGGTATCAATTCGATTAAACTGAAGCGATTCGCATGCCCTCGTAGCTCAGTGGATAGAGCAAGAGCCTTCTAATCTCTTGGTCGCAAGTTCGATTCTTGCCGAGGGCGCTCACCCCGCTCTGGTTCTGGTGAGTACCCAGGTTATTTGGCTTTGGGCTCTCTAATCTGCTTGAGCTTGGCCAACTCAGATCGAAGCAAATCGATTTCGTAATCTGAGGCCTTACCATCCTTGATGATTCGCTCAACAGAATCGACGATATTGGCGAGTTGCTTACTTTCGCGATTCACGGCCTTGTCTTCTTGCCTAGCCTCATCCATGGCGTTCAAAACGATACCGATTAGAACGTTCAGAACCGTGAAAACTATGAGGAACACGTAAGACAGAAAATAGGGAAGGGCT
Organism: uncultured Rhodoluna sp.; assembly: GCA_964505955.1. Lineage (GTDB taxonomy): Bacteria > Actinomycetota > Actinomycetes > Actinomycetales > Microbacteriaceae > Rhodoluna. Next base: position 5,376 of record CAZDKF010000061.1, read on the forward strand.
AGCGCACTAACGGCAAGACCTTCCTCGAGATAAATCGGGAAGTTTTCGAGCGTTAGCAGAATGAAGAGACTTTTCATGCTTGCGCCGATGTTGCCCCAGGCCTCAGGTGCTGCGGCACCGAAAAGGTAAACCCCGGCCATTCCATACAAGAACAAGAGCAATGCGATGAGCACGCTCATGCTCATAAGCGGCGGGATACTCTTCACGATTGAAGCAGAGAGAATTCGAACCTCTGGCAAGAATCTGAAGATGCGAATCAATCTGAGCAGACGAAGTAGACGAAGAACCGTGGACTGCCCCTGGAAGAACGGTGCAAGACCGATTACCAAGAAATCGAAGATATTCCAGCCACGGGTGAAGAACATCCAGGGTTTTTTGCCGTAAGAAAGAATTCGAAGAATTAGCTCGCAGACATAGATCCAAAAAGCGACTGTGTCGACGAGCGTTGCGTATCGATAGGCGTCTGGGCTTATGCCTGGAAGTGTCAGCATTCCGAGAGCAAGAGCGTTGGTCAAGATAACGAATGCGAGGGTGAACTCGAAGCCGCGGCTGTATACCAGCTTTGACAGCCAAACAATTCGATAGGCGGGCAAGTATTGAGCGCTACCGTACGCGTCAATAAAGACTGATTTCTCTGTCGAGTTCATGGCACCCCAATGCGTTAGTCATCGCGTTTAGCTGCAAGCCAGACACAATTTTCTCAAGGCTACTTGAGAATTCTGAGAGATCACAGAAAGTCTGCTGTGATGCCGAAAGGGCAAGGAGTAGAGTGCGGGTATGAGAAAAATCCTTGGATTGACCCGCTATGCGGTGGTCGTGCCCGCAATTGCCTCAATGATCGGGGCCTTGCTGCTCATGGCTCAGGGCTCAATTGCCATCGTGACGGTGGTAGTCGAGGCAGTCTTCAACAACTCGTATCTCAAAGTCACAATCGTTGACGTGTTGACCGCTGTC
>CAZDKF010000062.1:0-4577 GCA_964505955.1 uncultured Rhodoluna sp.
TAGTTTGGCACTTGTGCGGTAGTCCTCAACTGCATCTGTAAGTTCAACCACCTTGGATTTTCCAATATTGACGCCGATAACTGGAAGTTTGCCACCAGAAGCGCGTAAATTGGCAAGCCTCTCGGCAACTTTCTCAGCACCATCATTATTGAAGCCCATGCGGTTAATTAACGCGCGATCTTTTTTCAATCGAAACAGTCTTGGCTTTGGATTACCTGGCTGAGCTATCGCAGTTACAGTGCCAATTTCAACGTGAGAGAAGCCCAACTCCCCCAGAGCTTTGATCGCGATGGCATTTTTATCAAAACCGGCGGCTAAACCAAAGGGTCCATCGAAGTTCAAACCCATAACACTTACAGGCTTTGTTTTTCTTTTTGGAAGCAATTTGGTTAGTTTCAATTTAGAAGCTAACCGGATAGCAAACATTCCAAGATGATGAGCTTGTTCTGGGTCGAGTCGACTCAAAAAGAGCTTGAAGACTATTGGATAAAGCACGAGATAAGGTTACCTTCACTTGATAAGAAAAAGGGTCGGTCCTTGAGTTGGACCGACCCGAATTCTTTTTGAATCTTTAGCTGCAACCGCTGGTTGATCCACAGCCTTCGCAGACGTGGCATGAACCAGATGGACGCATCTTGATTCCACAGTTGAAGCACAGTGGAGCGTCTGACTCGGTGCCCTGAAGCATCTCGAAAAGCTCTGCCGAAGAGTGAACTTCGCGCTTCTCGGTGATTTCGATGCTCTGTGGCTGAGTCGGTGCAGTCGGTGCAACCTCTAGCTCAACCGAGTCTTCGAGATCGATAGACGGAGCTACCGAACCGTATGAAGGGTTTGAGTCGAGTGCTGCCGAGCGCTCTGCCGCGGTCTGGATGCCCATGTAGGTGCGGGTCTCTAGTGGCAGGTAGTCAAGTGCTAGACGACGGAAAATGTAGTCCATAAGCGACTTCGCCATGCGTACATCCGGGTCGTCGGTTAGACCGGCTGGCTCGAATGAAACGTTGGTGAACTTCTGCACGTAGGTCTCTAGTGGAACTCCGTACTGAAGACCAATCGAAACAGCTACCGAGAACGAGTCCATTACTCCGGCAAGGGTTGAGCCCTGCTTTCCGAGCTTCAGGAAGACCTCGCCGAGTCCGCCATCTGGGTATGAACCAGCTGTCATGTAACCCTCTGCTCCACCAACGGTGAACGATGTGGTTGATGACGGGCGTGACTTTGGAAGACGCTTGCGGGTTGGGTGAGACATTCCGGTTGCTGCAACTGGTGCAGCCTCGGTCTTGGTCTCGGTCTTCGCCTTGCCATCGCTAAGCGGCTGGCCAACCTTGCAGTTGTCGCGGTAGATCGCAAGAGCCTTTAGGCCGACCTTCCATCCCTGGAAGTAAACGTCTGCGATCTCTTCGCGAGTTGCGGTCTCTGGCATGTTGACGGTCTTTGAAATCGCGCCAGACAAGAATGGCTGAACTGCTGCCATCATGCGAACGTGACCCATTGGCTCGATTGCACGGATACCGATTGCGGTGTCGAAGATTGCGTAGTGCTCCTGCTTTAGGCCAGGTGCATCTACCACGTGACCGTGGGTGCTGATGTGGTCAACGATCGCTTCGATGGTCTCTTGCGAGTAACCCAAGCGGTGCAAAGCAAACGGAATCGTCTGGTTCACAATCTGCATCGATCCACCGGTTGAGAGCTTCTTGTACTTCACAAGTGAGAAGTCAGGCTCGATACCGGTTGTGTCACAGTCCATCATGAAGCCGATGGTTCCAGTTGGTGCAAGCAAAGATGCCTGCGAGTTGCGCCAGCCGTTTTCTGCACCGATCAAGGTGTTCAAAGCCCACTGCTCGGTTGCAGCTGCGTGAACCTGTGCGTCGATTTCTGAAACCGCGCGAACCTGGCTGTTTGCCGCTTCGTGCTTGAGCATGATGCGGGTGTGGGCATCCTTGTTCTTCTCGTAGCCGTCGTATGGACCAACTACGGCAGCCAACTCTGCTGAGCGACGGTATGAAGCACCGGTCATCAACGAGGTGATTGCGCCAGCAAGAGCAAAGCCCTCTTCGCTGTCGTAAGGCACACCGATTGCCATTAGCAGCGCGCCGAGGTTTGCATAACCGATTCCGAGCTGACGGAATGCGCGGGTGGTCTCGCCGATCTTCTCGGTTGGGAAGTCTGCGAAGCAGATCGAGATGTCCATGGCAGTGAAGATTAGTTCGGTTGCCTTGGTGAACTTGTCAGTGTCGAACGAGCCGTCTGGGTTCAAGAACTTCAGAAGGTTCAACGATGCCAAGTTGCAGCTCGAGTTGTCTAGGTGCATGTATTCGCTGCAAGGGTTTGAAGCGTTGATGCGGCCAGACTCTGGCGTGGTGTGCCAGTCGTTGATGATGTCGTCATACTGGATGCCCGGGTCAGCACACTCCCAAGCCGCGTCAGCGATCTTGGCGAATAACTCACGAGCGTCAACTTCTTCGACAACCTCACCGGTTGTGCGGGCGCGCAGACCGAACTTGGTGCCGTTTTCAACAGCGTGCATGAACTCGGCGTTTACGCGAACAGAGTTGTTTGCGTTCTGGTACTGCACCGAGTTGATGTCTTTTCCACCAAGCTCCATGTTGAAACCTGCGTCGCGAAGAACACGGATCTTCTTCTCTTCGTGCGCCTTGGTCTCGATGAACTCTTCGATGTCTGGGTGATCTACATCTAGAACAACCATCTTGGCTGCACGACGAGTCGCACCACCAGACTTGATGGTTCCTGCAGAGGCGTCAGCGCCACGCATGAACGAAACTGGGCCAGAAGCCGAGCCGCCCGAGTTCTTCAAGAGCTCCTTTGATGAACGAATGCGAGAAAGGTTTAGACCTGCACCCGAACCACCCTTGAAGATCATTCCCTCTTCGCGGTACCAGTTCAAGATTGAGTCCATCGAGTCGTCGACAGACAAAATAAAGCAAGCAGATACCTGCTGCGGGCTCTTGGTTCCTACGTTGAACCAAACTGGAGAGTTGAACGCAAATATCTGGTTCAAAAGCATGTAGGTAAGTTCGTGCTCAAAGATTGTCGCGTCTTCTTCGGTGGCAAAGTAACCGTGGTCGCGACCAGCTTGGGTGTAGGTAAGAACAACGCGGTTGATCAGCTGACGAAGGCTGTACTCACGCTCCGAGGTTCCTACCGCGCCACGAAAGTACTTCGTGGTGACGATGGTGCTGGCGTTGATGCTCCAGAACTCTGGAAACTCAGCGCCGCGCTGCTCGAAGATGGTCTCACCGGTCTGCCAGTTGGTTTGCACCACGTCGCGGTATTCCCAGGTGACCTGGTCGTACGGGTGAACCCCTGGAACGGTGTAAATGCGGTTGATGGTAATTCCCTTACCGGTACCGCCTGCTGAGCCCTGTGCCCCGCTGAAAGCTGTGTCAGTCACTGCTTTGCCTTTCTTGTTGTTGTTATTAAGTTGTTTAAATCTGTGGTTCTAGGTCGATGCCAGTTAGCTTGTCGGTTTCTCTTTCGATCTTTAGCAAGCTAATTGCGGCCTCGAAGTCTTCCGGCGTTTCCCATCTTTGGTAGACACTGGCACATCTCATGAAGGCAACTTCATCTAGTTGTCGAAGCGGTTCTAGAATCGCAAGGCCAACCTCGTGGGCGTTGATTTGAGCAGATCCGGTGGCGCGTATGGTCTCCTCGACCTTCTGCGCCAGTACTGCCAAATCGGCATCGGTGACTGGCCTGCCCTGGCAAGCCTTACGTACACCGTTTACGATTTTTTCGCGGCTGAATTGCTCCAACACGCCACTTCTCTTCAGCACCATGAGACTTGCGGTCTCTGCCGTGCTGAAACGCTGGTTGCACTCTGGGCACTCACGACGGCGACGGATTGAAGCGCCGTCGTCTGAGCTTCGAGAGTCGATTACGCGCGAATCTGGGTAGCGACAGAACGGACAATGCATGTTCTCTACCTTCCAATTTGCTTGATTTATCTCAGTTTTTGCCAGTTATCCACAGATTTTGAAGAGTTATCCCCACAACATATAGACAATTTATGCAAGCCAGCCCCTATATCTTGTGGTTTTTGCCTGCAAGATGCAAATTATGCCATTTATCGGCGTGTCGCGCCAGTTGCCCTGAAGTGCCGCCCCAAGCGCCAGACGGTCAGCGGAATTGAGACCGAGATAACCTTGTTGTCTAACACGAGGTGAATCCATGAATTTTTCTATCGAAAGCCAGCCGTCTGAGGCTCTCAAGGCCGTCTTCCGCAGACACGCATCTGGAGTTTCGGTGATCACAATGACCGGAGAGAACCTCAAGCCAGTTGGCTTCACTGCCACCTCAATGACATCGCTCGGTTCGAATCCTGCGCTCGCAAGTTTCAACGTTGCAAGTGGATCTAGCACCTGGGCACCGTTGAATGCGGCGACACACGTTGCGATTCACACGCTGGGAATTCAAAACACTCAACTTGCGCAAAAGATGGCTGCTGCTAGCGAGCTTAGATTCTTGGATGACGATTGGGAAAGGGGGCCACGAGACCTACCGATTTTTCGCGAGGCTAGCGGAGTGCTAATTGCGAGGATTCGCGAAATTCATTCAGTCGA
>CAZDKF010000062.1:4587-6267 GCA_964505955.1 uncultured Rhodoluna sp.
ATCGTCGAAATTGAAGAAGGCCTGCTCGGCGCCGAATGCGAACCCCTCGTTTACCACCAGCGCGCCTACAAGACTGCTGTCGAGGTCGACTAAGTCATCACCACCGATAAAAACCTTAGAACCAAAGATTGATTTCGCTTCAGAGATAAAAGCAACGCTCAGCTTAATTTTTGGCTGTAATTTAAACCGACTTGAAACCGAGCGACCCGCAACCATGTTGACAAACACTTCGCTCTCTCCCGGATAAGCACGAAGTGCGCGATCAAGTTCTTCTAGGTTTAACTTCGTTGCCTGCTCTTCACGAATGTTTAGAACAATCGCATCTGTAGCGTCAGTGGCATTCTCGAGAATGTCGATTCGCTGAGCGTTGATGTTTTTAGAATCATCCCGTTGACTAACCCGACCGCGAATCATGACAATCTGATCGCTGTTCAAACTGCGGCCATACTCGGCATAGGTCTTACCCATCAGCATCACGGTTACTTCGCTGTCTAGGTCTTCAACGCTGACAATCGCGTAGGGGTTGCCGGTGTTGCGAGCAACCTTGTGCTCTACAGCCGTAACCAGGCCGGCAATTGTTAGCACCTGGCCATCCTGCAGCGCTTCATTCTCTTGAAGGTCGGCTAATGAGATTTCGCTGTAGCGAGCAATCTGAGCTTCTCGGCCCGCAAGCGGGTGGTCGCTGACATAGAGGCCAAGCATCTCGCGTTCATACGCTAGTTTCTCGCGCTTTTGCCACTCGGGGCGATCTGGCACTTTGACATCGAGGCCTTCATCGTCGTCGAACATGCCCGCGAAAAGATCGACCTGGCCCTGTGCCTCTTTGCGCTTGGTCAAGACCTGGGCATCAACCGCCTGCTCGTGAATTTCTGACAGCGAACGCCTGGTGTGCGATAGCGAGTCGAAACCACCGGCCTTAACCAGCGAGTCAATCGTCTTCTTATTGCAAACAACGAGCGGTACCTTTTTGAGAAAGTCGTTGAAACTCTTGTACTTGGTTTCTCGGTGAGAAACGATTGCATCGACCACGTTGTGGCCCACGTTTCTGATTGCGCCGAGACCGAAACGAATGTCTTTGCCGATTGCCGCAAAGTGGCCAACCGATTCGTTAACGTCGGGTGGCAAAACTTTGATTCCGAGTTTTCTGCACTCAGAAAGGTAGATACTCAACTTGTCTTTGGAGCCACCAACGCTGGTCAGCAAAGCTGCCATGAATTCGGCTGTGTAGTTTGCCTTCAGATATGCGGTCCAGTAAGAAATGACACCGTAGGCAGCGCTGTGAGCGCGGTTGAAAGCGTAGTCGGCAAACGGGAGCAGCGTATCCCAGAGAGCTTTTACTGCCGCATCAGAATATCCATTTGCCTTCATGCCACTTTCAAACTCTTCATACATCTTGTCGAGTTCTTCTTTTTTCTTCTTGCCCATCGCGCGACGAAGATTGTCTGCTTTACCAAGGGAGAAACCCGCCGCTTTTTGAGCGGCTGACATGACCTGCTCCTGATAGACGATCAAGCCGTAGGTAGGATCGAGAATTTCAGACAGCGGGCCTTCGAGCTCGGCGTGAATTGCCTCGGATGCCTGCAGGTTATTCTTTCTCAAGGCGTATTTGGTGTGCGACTCAATACCCATCGGGCCAGGTCGATAGAGCGCGATAGCGGCAGAAATGTGCTCGAACTGTGA
>CAZDKF010000063.1:0-5710 GCA_964505955.1 uncultured Rhodoluna sp.
AAAGCCAAGCGCCGAAAAGAGAAATACCTAAAGCCTGAACCGGGCGATGCAGACCCAGACACGGGCGCAATCACGCTGGGAAACTGGGGTTAGGCAATAAAGATGGTCGCGCTGAACTTAGTGCGACCATCTTCTGTCTTGTCGAGCTTCCAGGTGTGAGTTAGCTCTGAGTAAAGTTTCGAACCGAAACCGTTGCCTCTCGAGTTCACCGCTGGTTTTCCATTGTTGATAATCGAAAGCAAAATCAAGTTGTTCGAAACCTTGGCTTCAATCTCGATTTCGCTAGCCGAACCGTGCTTGATGGCATTTGACACTGCCTCGCGCAAAACCTCAACCACCGCCTCACCAACCAACGGCTTTTTCTTGGTCACCTGATAAACGGGCTTGGTCACATTGCTATAGATCTCACACGTCGATTGCCAAACCTCAACTATCTGCGAGAGCACATCCCGCAGATCTGGGCTCTCAAGTGACTCAAACTTCAGCACCTCAAGCGCAGACGCTAAGTCTTCGTTTACTGACTGAATTAGTTTTTTCGAAGGGCGAGTCGACTGAGCCAAACGCATCGCAGACGAGTAAAGTGCTGCCTGCACCGGGCCGTGCAAAACGGTAGCGATGCGGCGTCGGTTTAACCAAAGCTCGCGCCTTGCCTGCGAGTTGAGCAGTTCTAGCTTCTCGTTGACCTCTTGGGCGTTCAACTGACTTGCGTAACGCTGCGTCTGCCGCACCTGCCCCACAAACATGGCAGTACCGATGATCATGGACAGGGTGATTATTCGCGAAGCCGGAAATAAGCCGGCACCAAGGTTCGCCAGGCCAAGCGAAAGTGTGGCCATCGCGCCGCCAGTCGCGAAGATTGCCAGCTGAATCAAAAATGCCAGAATCGCCCTGACACGCACCTTTCGAAGCGCCAAGGCCGCCAACTCCAGAGTCGCAAGCAGGGCAAGCGCAAAGATCAGGAGTGCTAGACCTGCATCCTGGCTATAGAAAACCACGGCGGCTGGCGTCGAGATCAGAGTTAAAAGTGCCGTCGACCAGAACGGCACAATCTGATAAGAAACCTGAATCGGGGTGCTCAGGCGAAAATTCTCACGGATGGAAACCTTCGGGGTCTCGACCTCTGTGGCAATCAACTCGTCTGAACTCTGGGCAATGTCTTGGCTAAGCGGACGAATCACATCGTCGATGGTGCTGCGAAGCGCTTTTACCTCGAGACCCAGTTCAGAAGATTTAGCGCCCTGAATCTTCAGCATCAACTCTTGAATTACAGGCGAGATCAGGCCAGAAACCCGCCCGGCGACTTCGGCATTCAGGCGCGAAATCTCTGCGCGCATCGAGTTGAGGCGCTTTTCGAGCAATAGGCGGCTGGTCTCGAGTTTTTCGAGTTCTGCCGTTGCCCGCACGGAGTTTGAGACAAGCACCGTAACCAGAGCCAGTGAGACCAGGATGAAAAGCGGCGAACCGAGAAGACGATACTGCCACTCTTCGGCAGGAATGATGCCTAGCTCTCTTCCGAGCGAGTAAATTACAACACCGCGAACGAAACCGGCAAAAAGAAAAATGAAGAGGTAAACAATCGTGGGTGGGGTGGTTGACGAAAGCAATCGACGCGCGATTAGCAGAATTGTCACTACGGCTGCATAGCCAAGAATTGAAATCAAAAGCCAGTTGCCGAATGTTCCTTCTTCTCTTCCGAAATCGAGAACCATATTTGACAGGATTACCGGAACGGCTGCGCCAAGAATTGTTTCGTTGCTGAGTGGGTAAGGACCACCAAGTTGTTGCAAGGCGCGAGCCATGCGAAATCTTGGAGTGGTTGAGTAATCGGCCATTACTCGCCCGGACGAGTCGCCAGAAAATACTGTTTGACGGCATCGACACGAGAGTTGCCCGCATCTTGAACGTCAATGCCTAGCGCTTCAAAGATTCGACTGACCATGCCTTCTACGGCTCTAACGCTTGTCTGTCTCGAATCTGCAATTTGCTGATTCGAAAAACCTTCTGAGATGAGCTTGAGGACTTCGAGTTGTTTTGTCGAGAGCTTTGCCAGCGGCCTCTGCGAATCTAGATCGTGACGAAACGCGCTTGAGTCTTCGCTCTTCAAAACAGCGTTGAGCGCTGCCACAAGTTCACTAGCATCGACAAGGTTTGATTTGCGCAGATAGGCTGCGTTCTTTGGAATATGCTTTGTAGATTTTCCGGCTAACCGCGGGTCTGGAAGGTTGGTCAAGAAGACCACCGCCAACTCTGGGCTCTCTGCGATCAAAGCCGTTGCCAGGTCGAAGCCGTCTGGGCCAGGACCAAGCTCGATGTCGATGACCATGGCGTCTGGGTCTATTGCCTGATGCATGCGCTTCGCATCGGCAGCGTTAGCTGCGGTGGTAACCCTGAATCCCGCGGTCTCAAGGGTTTTTCCAATGAGATCCCGCATTAGCGGCTCATTCTCAACGACTACAACGTGTCTCGACAACATAAGAACTCCAGCCTATTGGGCAGGCAAAACCTTCAGAGTCTTGAGCGTCGGATCGGCGACGAACTTGATCATTACACCCATGTCTCGTGCCTCAAACAAAGCAGCTAGTGCTGCCTCGGTGATGCGCTCACCAGGCGAAAGCACCGGCACACCGGGTGGGTAAGGGCAAATGATTTCGGCAGAAACGCGGCCAACGGCATCTTCGGCTGCGACAATTTCGTAGCCCGAAAAGAAGGCTTCGCGCGGAGTCACAACAACCTCGGGCTCGATTGAAAATGCCGGCAGAATCTCAATCGGTCTAGGTTTGCCACGGTGTGCATCAACAGAAGCAATAATGCGTCGAACCAAATCTTCAACGCGCTCAGGCGTGTCGGCAAAGGTGATCATCGGAATCAAAATGTCGCGGTTTGCCATCTCGATGTCGATGTTTGCGGCAAGCAAGTCTGCCTCAACCTTATTGCCGTCGGCGCCGCAACTCGACAGCAAGATAACAAGTTTAAGAGGGTCGATGTATTCACCATCGATTACATCAATGCCGGCAGCAACAAGAGAGGCTCGACCCTTTTCGGTTGCTTCAATTACGGGGCCGATGAGTTCGTGTCCGTGTCTCTCGAGAAGAGCACGTGCCGCGTCAATCGAGGCAAGAATTCGCCCAGACATCGATGTGGTTTGCGTTGAGTCGAACATTTTGTTGAAACGCGCCAAGTCAACATACTCAGAGTTCACCAAAACAAAGCTCGCCTGCGAATAGCTCGGCAGGGTTTTGTGCGCAGAAGTAACAACAATATCTGCACCTTCGCTTAGCGGGTGACCCGGTAGCTCCGGGTGAAAACCGTAGTGCGCCGCCCATGCGGCGTCGACAACAAGTGGAATTCCGTGCGAGTGGGCAACGGCAGCCAGACGCGGAATGTTTGACATGGTGCCGACATAAGAAGGTTCGCCGATCAGCACCGCTTTTGCATCGGGGTGCTGCGCCAAAGTTTCGGCCAAACGAGTTGAAGGCAAATACTCCGGCAATCCGGTTGCCGGATTAATCTCGGGGCGAATCCACACCGGCACAACACCCGCGTAGACCATGCCGACCAGCACCGACTTGTGCAAGGTGCGCGAGACAATCACCTTGTCGCCCGGTGAGGCAACGGCCATCACGGCCGCGTGGTTAGAACCCGATGAGCCGTTGACACCGAAACGGCAGAGATCTGCACCCCACAATTTGGCGGCCAGTGCTTCGGCCTCGAGAATCAGGCTGGGCGAAATTCGGTGGGGATGGTTGCCAGGTAAAACCGGAATGTCGCCGTCGACAACCGTGCCGGTTAGGTCGTTGCGGCCTTTGTGGCCAGGAATTTGAAAGGGTGACCTATCGGTCTCCATATCGCGAATCCACGCATCTAATAGGGGTGCGCTTGAGCGCAAACCCATCGGGTCTTTAGGGTCTAACAGAGTAGCCGCACCGAATGCGTGACCGGTCAATATCCCAACCTCTCAATTACAAACTAATAGCCTACGAACTTTTGCACGGATGAAAAAGGGCCGGAGGGTTAACTCCGGCCCTTCATCCAAGAGTTAAATCTTTAGAACTCGACCTTGGTTACGTTGGTGTCTAGCAAAATGCTAGGTCCGAAGGTGGTCGAAAGTGCTGCCTTGACTAGGTAGCGACCCTTCGAGCTCGATGGCTTCAAACGCATTACTTCTTCAAGCGCTGCATCTAGGTTCTGGCCTAGCTGCTCCTTCGTGAAAGATGCCTTGCCAATGATGAAGTGAAGGTTCGATTGCTTGTCGATGCGGAACTCGATCTTTCCACCCTTGATGTCAGTCACTGCCTTGGCAACGTCTGGGGTGACGGTTCCGGTTTTTGGGTTTGGCATGAGGTTTCTCGGACCAAGCACCTTACCTAGGCGACCGACCTTGCCCATAAGTTCTGGGGTCGATACTGCTGAGTCGAAAGCTGTGTAGCCAGCGGCCACCTTCTCGATTAGCTCGTCGCCACCAACTTCGTCAGCGCCTGCTGCAAGTGCAGCTTCAGCTGCGGCACCAGTTGCAAAAACGATAACGCGGGCGGTCTTTCCAGTTCCGTTTGGAAGCGAAACGGTTCCACGGATCATCTGGTCGGCCTTGCGAGGGTCAACTCCGAGCTTGAGCGCAACCTCGATGGTTGAGTCAAACTTCTTTGAGCCAGTCTCACGAATAATCGTGACTGCCTCGGCTGGGGTGTAGAACTTGCCCTCAGTGATGAGAGCTGCTGCGGCCTGGTAGGCCTTTGAGCGCTTTGCCATTCTGTTTTTCCTTTTCTTTGGTCACAGTTGTGGTTGTGCAGATCGCGCGCGATCCTCCCACGACTTCTATTGTTTTGCTTTACTGCTTATGCGTCGACAGTGATGCCCATGCTGCGGGCAGTGCCGGCAATGATCTTCGCTGCAGCGTCAACATCGTTGGCGTTGAGGTCAGACATCTTCTGCTCGGCAATCTTGTAGAGCGCATCCTTCGAAAGGTGTGCAACCTTCACGGTGTGTGGGGTTGACGAACCCTTCTGCACGTTTGCTGCCTTCTTAATGAGTTCAGCTGCAGGTGGGGTCTTCAATACGAAGGTGAATGAACGGTCTTCGTAAACAGTGATCTCCACCGGAATTACGTTTCCGCGCTGATCTGCAGTTGCGTTGTTGTACGCGGTGCAGAACTCCATAATGTTCACACCGTGCTGACCTAGCGCAGGTCCGATTGGTGGTGCTGGGTTAGCAGCGCCCGCCTGGATCTGAAGCTTGATCATTCCAGTGATCTTTTTCTTCGGTGCCATTTGATTATTCCTTTTTGTTGTTGTGGAACTCTTTGTAAATCTGTGGTGGTTAGTTCAGTGAGCCAACCTGCTCGAAGCCCAACTCGACAGGAGTCTCGCGCTCGAACAGTGAAACAAGAACGGTTAGCTTGCCGCTCTCTGGTTTGATCTCGCTGATGGTTCCAGGTAGACCTGCGAACGAACCATCCTTGATCATGATGCTCTCGCCAACCTTGTAGTCAACGTTGATAACAAGAGACTTGCCCTTACCACCCTTGACCACACCAGTTGGGCGTGAACCGGTCTTGACGACCTCTTCTTTCGGAATGCGCTCTTCGTAGAGTGCCTTCTTAAGCATTTCCCACGCCTCGGTTGGGCGCAGTGGGGTTGGGTTCTGGGCGTTGCCAACGAAGCCGGTAACCGCAGGGGTCTGGCGAACGAGGTCGCCCGAGTCTTCGTTTAGCTCC
>CAZDKF010000063.1:5720-6239 GCA_964505955.1 uncultured Rhodoluna sp.
ACCCAGACGTATCCAGGAATCATGACCTTCTTGACGAGCTTGCGCTCACCGTTCTTAACTTCGATGGTCTCTTCGATCGGAACGACGATTTCAAAAATGCTGTCGCCACCGGCAAGCTGTGATGCGCGGTTTTCGATGTTCTGCTTGACGCGCTTCTCATAACCGGCGTAGCTGTGAACCACATACCACTTGCCGGCAAGTGCTCGAAACTCGCCCTTGAAGATTGCGTATACGTCGTCATCTTCTTCGACGGCCGCTGCCTGCTCTGTGGCAACTTCGGTGTCTTCAACAATCGACATCGCTGCCTCTTCTGCCGACATGTCGAGGGCGGCGTCAGCTGCCTCTTCGAACTCTTCGGCAACAGCATCGAGTTGCTCGTGCTGCGCTTCGTGCTCGGTCTCGACTAGAGCTTCTAGCTCGTCGCGTTCGATTTCACTCACTGCGTTTCCTATCGTTGATAAATCTTTTGTTGCAAAAACTTCTATTACTCGGTTGGGGTGAAGACCCAGTTGACCGCGC
>CAZDKF010000064.1:0-4900 GCA_964505955.1 uncultured Rhodoluna sp.
GCCTTCTTTACTGCTGGCTTGCGCGCAACAGTCTTCTTTGCAACAGCCTTCTTTGCGGCTGGCTTCTTAGCGGCTGGCTTCTTAGCAGCAGTTGCCTTCTTAGGAGCAGCCTTCTTTGCGGCTGGCTTCTTGGCAGCTGGCTTCTTTGGAGCAGCAGCCTTCTTTGGAGCAGCCTTCTTTGCAGCAGGCTTCTTTGCAGCAGTCTTCTTGACTACCTTCTTGGTTGCGGTCTTTACGGCCATGATTGTCCTTTTCTCGAGATCAGCAACTGTTTCAGCTGCCTTCTTACCTATTTCTTCAGAGATGTCCTGAACTTCGTCCTTGACATCCTCTGCAATTGCCCTTCCAGTCTGCTGAACGCTTTTTGCATTTGCATTCCAGACCTTCTTGACACGATCGAAAATTGCCACTCTTTTGTTCTCCTCAATGTGTTATTGCAGATAGACAAAAGCGTAGCGGAGAAGCACATATTTCAATCGACACGCCGAATTTCAAAAACTTTTTTTACACGGCCCGTCGGCGCTCGAGAATGCGGTCGAGCTCATCGCGATTCAGTTTTTTCGCTTCAGATTCTGCAGCGGCCGAGCCAAGATTCGAAACCGTCGCCAACTTGACCTCTTCTAGTTCACCGATTCGGCGAGTCAGGTTAGATTCGGGCAGAGCAATTTCTGTCCAGGCACGCTCATCAAAAAGCTGCTCTGCCACAGCATCCGGCAACGCTGATTCCCTTATGGAATAAGCCATTCGGGCCCGCTGGGCCTCTAGCTCCTGCAAGGTTAGCGGTGGTTTCGCTGCGGCCTTTTTTCTGCTTGATCTGAGCGTCGAAGCCGCGGTGAGAAAGACTGCTGCGGCAGCTACCGCTAGTGCCAACCAAGACAGATTCTCAAATGCTTTAACTGTTGCGAAGACGGCGGTGGCAAATGACACGAGCAAAAGTGTCACAAAAACGCGTCGAATGACCCGAAAATTTTTGTCAATATTTTTTGTTTGCGACACGCCGAAAACGCTATTTTTTTGCGTCAATCGCGATTTTTGCGAAAAGTTTCTACCAGAACTAGAACCTTGATTTTTTTGGTCTCCGCGGCTCCCCCAGTTCGGAACGTAAACCAGCAACCACAGCAAGACGACAATTGCGAGCATCCAGCCGCCGTCTAGTGAGAAGTTCATGACTCAAAGATATGAGTCAGCTGCCAAAGTGCCCATCATTTTGCTCGGTGTGTTTAATGACTTTGGTCGAGAAAGGGTAATTCATCGGCCCAACTTGTTTTCTGAGCCACCGGTTTAACACCCCAGACTCAACTTCTTCACTCGTGAGAGCAAAGACGTAGTGATCTCTCCAGGCACCGTTGATGTGAATGAACCTTTGCTTAAGTCCCTCATACCTGAATCCAAGTTTCTCGACCACTCGCAGACTCGAAACGTTCTCGGGTCGAATATCAATCTCAATTCTGTGAAGACCCACGGTGTTGAAAAGATAATCAGAAACCAACGCAACTGCGGTTGGAGTGATTTGACGACCCGCAGCTTCGGGTGCAACCCAGTATCCGATAACGCACGAAGAAACAGAACCGAACAAAATGTTTGCAACGTTTAGTTGACCAACCATCACACCGTTTTCTTCGATAACAAACGGAAGGCAAGTGTTGTTATCCATGGCCTTCAAAAGCATGCGAATTTGACCGCGAACATCGAAAGAGTTTGGCCCCTCAGGGTTCGTTGCTTCCCAAGGTCTGAGCCATTCACGATTCGAAAGAATTAGGTGTTCCATGTTCTTCGAATCTTTCATTCGAACCAGACGCAACCTGATGTCGTTATGGGTTAGCGCGAATGAAAGAGGCACGTGGCTAGATTAGTGGCATGACCGATTTATCTGCAGCCGAAGGCAAGGCAGCCCTGCGCAGCGAACTGCGCGCTGGCCGCTCAGTGCGACCGGCAGATGAAGCTGCATCGGTGCGACTCAGTCAGCAGTTGGGTCAGTATTGCCTCGACAATCGCATCAAGGTCGCGGCTGCCTATCTGCCCCTGCCCGGCGAACCAGACATCTCTGATTTTCTCGACTGGGCAAGAGAGCAGGCAATCACCCTGCTGCTGCCAACTGTGGCTGGCCAAGACTTGCGCTGGGTCGAGTTTGACTCGGCTACCAAAATTGGTGAACTGGGATTCGCCGAGGCTGCCGGCAAACAAGGCGACCTCAAACGCGCCGAGGTGGTTTTCTTGCCGGCCCTGGCCGTCGATCTTGTCGGCAATCGATTGGGCAAGGGCAAGGGCTTCTACGACCGAGCTCTCGCCCAACTGGCGGCCTCGAAGAGCCGAGCTAAACAGATTGCTGTCGTCTTTGACGAAGAACTATTGCTGCAGTTGCCAGCAGAGAGCCACGACCAAAAAGTCGACGCAGCCGTCACGGCCAGCAAGTTCGTTTGGTTTAAGCGTTAGCTATTGCCAGTGCGGCGGAACGTCGCCGCGAAGTCGATCGTCGTTATCGGTCGGGCGTTCGCCCCAGGCCGCATCGGTGTCTTCAAAAGCCACGTCGTTCTCGAAGAGTGGTTGCGGTCGCTGTGACACCTGCATGCCTAGCTGCTCTGCAATTCTCAGAGCAACTGCTTGCGGGTCTGAGAACAACTCAAAACTGTGAACGCGTATGTAGTTCCAGCCCAGCGACCTGAGCAGATTTGAGCGCAACCGAAGTTTCTCGCTGAGCGTCTCGCCAGTCAGAGCCCAATCTGGCATGACAACAGCACTGTGGCCGGCATGCGAGGCAACGAGCGGCAACCGCTCTGCGAATGACACATCGACTCGAGCGCCGACTTTCTTTAGCCGGGTTGCTAAGTCTGCGAGCAGCGAATCACCCGAGGTCTCTAGCGGGCTATAGCCGCCATCCTCTGAGCTGGCGAGCAAGGTCTTGAGCAACTTAGCGCCGGCGCTGATTCCCTCTGCCGGAATCACGGCGGCCGACATGCAACTCACAACCGTGATCTGCCTTCTTGCGCTAACCAGAGTGTTGGTTAGGTAGCGACGACCATCCTTGAGGCTCAACTGACCGAAGTCACTCGATACTCCACCGCGCGGTGTTAGCCCGAAGCCGACCGAGAAAATGATTCGATCACCGATCCGGTGAGCGAGGTCTGCAATCGACACAACCTCAAACTTCTCTGATCCGTGTGCATCGAAGAAGGGTTCGAGTTCGGCGTGTGCCGTGAGGTCTTTTTTCAACTGCGCACGGATGCGATCTGCGTGCACGCTCGACGCCGAGGCGACAAACAAAGACTCACTCGGATTCGTTCTCGCGTGGTCAAGCACCAGGTCGACAACTCTGCGCACCTCAGCCTCGGGGCTTTCGGTTGCGCCTTCGTATGTTGAGGTGGCATTAGCACCTTCGGAGATGATCTCAATCGAGTGCGACTTCTTTCCGGCAAAATCGGCAGGCGTTGGTTCAAAGACGATTCGGTTCTGATAGAACTCGCGATTGATAAGTGCACCGAGCGCTTGCCCACCGGCACGATAGCTGACCCTCAAGGTTTCGAAACCAAAACTGCGCTGCGCCGCTTCGAAAACCGATCGGCTCTGAATCTCGCGACCAATCGGCTTGAGTCGCGATTCGATTTCGAAACCCTCCGGCGACGAAATTGCTTCGTCACCGAATGCAATCAGTTGCGAGGCTCGCTGAATCACCGAGAGATTCTCGGCAACCGTGGTGCCAGCGGCATCCAAGATCATGGCTACATCAAAATTCTGGCCGTCGAGTTCTGCGGGGGCTTCAAACGGCGACACCAAGACCGCAGAGGCCACCGAGTCAAGCAGGCTGCCCGCAGCGCGTGGCAACTCGGCCAGCGTTGCCTTCGACGTCTTGAGCAGTTGCTTGAGCCGTTGAGCATCGTCGGGGTTGGCCTGCACCTGTGCACGCCAGCGCTCAGCCAATTGCCAAGCAAGAGCCTTAGCGCTGAGCGAGACTACCCTCGACTCGGCTTCGCAGAAGGCACTTTCGATGGCGCTTAACTGCTTGGCGTTGAAGTTCAACACCGTCGAATCACGCTGAATCAAAACCTCGAGAACACTTTGCCACCAGCAGAGATCAAACTCGACAGCAATGTGCTCGCGTGGGGTGTGCAGGCGGGCTAGTTCGCGCTTCAATGGCTCGAGCCCGACCGCCGCGAGTTGCGCTGCCAAGGCCGTTCGAGCCTCAAGATTATTTAGGGCATCGGTGTCGTTCACGAGCGAATCGAAACGGTTCTGAAGTTGATCAAGCGAGAGCCGAATCATCGCAACTTTTGTAACTGCGGGGTCGAGGTGACTTTCGAGTCGATTCAAGTCTTCAACGAACGAGTCATAAATGTCTGTGACTTCGTTTAGACCGAGAGGAACCTGGGGTGCCGTAACTGCGTTCGAATAAAGGTGCCACTGTTCGCGCTGCTCTTGAATCTGACGCAGCGCGAGATTCAAATCTGCAACGTGCATTCCCGGACGCAAATATTCTTTGGCAAGTTTCTTGAGTCTGCGACGATTGCCACCAGACATTTGCGATCGACCAGTTTCTTTTCGCGACGCGGTGGCGGTGATTAGTTCTGTCAGCGGGCGATCAAAAACATCGGCAACGAAGCGATCAAGCGTCTCCCGGATTCCAACAAAGAGTCGCAGATAGGTGCCCCACTGCTCAACCGAGTTGGCGGGCTTAAAGTTCACTCGCTCAGTGAACTCGCTCATGTGGCGGCGAAGCGATGCAAACTCTACGTTTCTCAGGCGCTTTGCGGTTTCAATGGCTGCGGCAACTTCTTCGGGTGAATCAAACTTGGCCTGAAACCATGCCGAGTCGTTCGGGCCAAACTTGAATTCACCAAGCTCTTCGGCCCTCTTAAGCAATTCGATGGCTGGCTCACGATTCTTGTGCTGCAGCAGAAAGTTCTTT
>CAZDKF010000064.1:4910-6183 GCA_964505955.1 uncultured Rhodoluna sp.
CGCTAGCTTCTGCAGCACCTCGTCAACCGAGATGTCGAATTCTGTGTCTCTGCGCTGCAAGGCGTTTTGATAGGCCTCAAAGTGTGCTGCAGCCTCGGCCCTATCGTTGAGGGCTTCATTTAGGTCTGCTGGCTGCGCCTTTTCGTGCCTCGAGATCGCGGCAATCACATCGAGCCAGGTTGAAGAACTGCGCACCACAAAGCCGGGCAGTCCAAGAGCGGCAAATCTCTCGGCCAACTCATTGAGGGTCTGTCTGCGGGCGGCCGAAATCACAACGCGCTTGTTGTCTCGCACCAAAGCGGCCACGGTGTTGAGCACGGTTTGTGTGTAGCCGCAACCCGGCAGGGTCTCGACCGCAAAACTGTCACCGCGAATAGCCCGAGCGACAACTCGCTGCTGCACCAGATCTGCATCGGCAATTGTCTCAACATTTTGCACATCGATCAGTGGCAAACGTGCGAAAGCAGATTCGTCGGCTAACGCGGCAAGAAGGCTAGTGCTCTCGCGTTTCATGTCTGCTACCAATTCGACAGGCGCGGTTGTGAAGTTTGCTATCACTAAGGTCTTTTGCACTTCTGCGGTCGCTCGGCCAACGACTAATCCTTGAAGGTAGTAAATGACAGAAGCGGGCAAAATCTCGGTCGACTGAGCAGCCAACTTGAGCAGGTGATTTTCATCGACGTCGGCTGAATAGCAAGATTTGAAGGCTGCGATGAGCGATGGGTTCACCCGCGCTCCGGCGGTCAGTTCGATTTCGTAATCTTCGCCGCGCGAGGTCATGCGAATTGGCCAGATTAAAATCGGCAGTTGCAGGTCAAAACCGTCACCCTGCAAGTTGGCCACTCCGGCGATTAGCCCGAGAGTCTCGATGCCGAACTGCTGCGAGATTTTCTCGGCTTGGTTCTTGATGCGGCGAGCTGCCCCGAGCGCAGAAGAAAACGATTGCGGATCTCTGACCAGGCTAGAGAGTGTGGTTGTGCCGCCGGCAACAAATTGAGAAAAACCGCCGGGATGCGACTGGGCCAAGTCGATTTGGCCATATGAGCTGCGCTCGAAGTTCAAAAGCGGATTAGTTACCCCGATTGACTCGAGTTCACGCTGCCAGGCATCCCAAACCCTCTCTGGCACGGCTGGTTTGGTTGAATCTTGGTCTGGCATGCCTAAAGCCTAAAACCGAGTGAGACAGATGCCCCGCAGGCTCGGTATATTTGGCCTCTTAGCCCTCGTAGCTCAGTGGATAGAGCAGTGGTTTCCTAAACCATGTGCGGAAGTT
>CAZDKF010000065.1:0-5434 GCA_964505955.1 uncultured Rhodoluna sp.
ACCAGTGACCCCTTCCATGTCAAGGAAGTGCGCTACCGCTGCGCCAATCGACCATTAGTTGCTGCGAGGTGAAGACGGGATTTGAACCCGTGTAGACGGCTTTGCAGGCCGCTGCCTCGCCTCTCGGCCACTCCACCGCGCTTGCAGACAAGAGAACTGCCCTCTGCGAGCGGATGACGAGATTCGAACTCGCGACCCCAACCTTGGCAAGGTTGTGCTCTACCAACTGAGCCACATCCGCATGTCTTGTTTCCAAGACTTCGCTACTCTAACCCAAAATTCGCCAAAATCGCAACATTAGATAGCCTGTCAAGGTGTTGTCGATCAGCCTTGAGAACCCAGCCGAAGTGGTGCTGGCCATCGTTTTCGTTGTAGTCGCCTTCGCAGCATTCGCCGGCACTTTCGTTCTTGCTATTGCCTATGTCTATTCAAACGTGTTCGAAAAGTGGCCCGAATACACGACCAAAAAGCGCTTGCAGGTAACCAGAAACATTTTGGTAGCGCTTCTCGTTATGGCAACCCTGGCTTGGCTCGCCTCGAATCGTTAGCCTCGATCGGCACCGAACGCGTAAGCCTCTTCGCCGTGAACCACCGTGTCGATTCCGGCAATCTCGTCTTGAGCCTTGACTCTGAAGCCGATGGTCTTCTCGATAAGGAAACCGATGATGAGCGCGAGCACGAAGCTGTAGACCAGAACCGCAACAGCGCCTAGAGCTTGCATTGCGAGTTGGTGGAAGCCGAAACCGAACGCTGCACCAACGCCGTTGCCGAATAGACCAATCCAAAGAGTTCCAACCATTCCGCCCACTAGGTGGATGCCGACTACATCGAGTGAGTCATCGAAACCGAGCGCGAACTTGAGATCGATTGCAAGTGCGCAAAGAGCACCTGCCACCAAACCTAGAGCTATCGCCCATACCGGGTCGAGCACTGCGCAGGCGGGAGTGATTGCAACGAGACCGGCAACGGCTCCGGAGCCGGCGCCGATAGAGGTTGCCTTGCCGTGCTTGAGTTTCTCAACCGCAATCCATCCGAGCATTGCCGCCGCGGGCGCTGCGATTGTGTTGATGAATGCGAGCGAGGCGACACCATCGGCTGCAACTGCTGAGCCGGCGTTAAACCCGAACCAGCCGAACCAAAGAAGCGAAACACCCAGCAGGGTTAGCGGCACGTTGTGAGGCTGATTGATGCCCTTGCTGAAGCCAAAGCGCTTTCCGAGGATTATCGCTAGGGCGAGTCCGGCGGCTCCTGCGTTGATGTGAACTGCTGTTCCACCTGCGAAGTCGATGACTCCCAGATTGTAAACAATCCATCCCCCATCGACAACTTTTCCGTCTTCGACAGTGAAGTTGAATACCCAGTTAGCAACCGGAAAATAAACAACGGTTGCCCAAACCCCGGCGAAAATCATCCACGCGCCGAACTTAGCTCTGTCAGCAATCGCGCCCGAAATGAGTGCGACCGTAATGATCGCAAAAGTTGCTTGAAAGGCAACGAACGCCAGCGAAGGATAGGCGGTGCCCGAAGCAAACAGGGCATCACCGACGGGGTTGACGGAATCCTTGACCTGCTGGGTCAAGCCCAAAAAGCTAGTGTCGATGCCAAACCAGCCGTCTACTCCATAGAAGGTTGCGCTCCCGCCATTCGAGAATGACATTGCGTAGCCATACAGAACCCAAAGCACGGCGATTAGACCGAGAGACCCGAAGCTCAACATCATCATGCTGACGACGCTCTTTGCCTTGACCATGCCGCCATAGAAGAAAGCCAGACCTGGTGTCATCAGCAGAACCAAAGCTGCCGAGATAAAGATGAACGCTGTGTTGCCTTGATCCATTTGGAGCCTCTTTCGACAAGGTATTCGTGTTGCCATAAATTTGTCGAGGCGAAGTTTCAGAAAGTGGAACGACTTGTTTCTAGTTTGTAAAAGATTTAAGCCCCGAGTGCGCCCAAACGAGAGATCGCTCGAAGATATTTCTTTCGATATCCGCCGGCAACGTGGTCAGCACGAAATACCTTGGTTAGGTCGATTCCTGAACCACGGATGGGAATTTGCATCTCATAGGCTCTGTCTACGAAACTCACAAATCTAAGAGCGGCGGCCTGGTCATCTAGCACGTGAGCGCCAGTGATGCCGATTCTTGAGACACCCTCGATCAATAGACCGTACTTCGATGGATGCACTTTCGACAGGTGCGCGAGAAGGGAGTCGAATGAATCGAGAGAGGCATTCTTCGTTTGTTGCAGCCATGCTTCTATTTCGGCATCGCTCTTGGGCGCGAGCGAGACTTCTGTTGGTCTATGCCTGTGATCTTCACCGTCAATGCGCAAGATTGTGAATCGATCTGAGATGCCGTGAATTTCTCTCGCGAAATCTTCGGCTGCAAAACGCCCCTCACCTAGCGCAGCAGGAGGTGTGTTCGACGTTGCGGCGAACCGAGTGCCGCTCGCACTCAACTCATTCAAGAGGCGCGACATGATCATGGTGTCGCCGGGATCATCGAGCTCAAACTCGTCGATGCAAATCAAAGGATACTTCGACAAAGCCTCTTTGGCCGAAGCAAATCCGAGAGCACCGATCAGGCTTGTGTAAGCGATGAAAGAACCGAAGGCCTTCTTGCCTCGAAATGCGTGAAAGGTTGCTGCCAAGAGGTGCGTCTTTCCAACGCCAAATCCGCCATCCAAGTAAATGCCTAGCTTTTCGGGTTCGGTCTGACCTCTAGAAAAGAGCGACTTCTTGACCGCCCTGCCGAGGGCAAAAGCCTTGGCAAATTCTGAGGCTGAAGCCTGCGAGGAATACTCGGTGTGTGGGATGTAGTTCGTGAAGCTCGAATTCTCGAATTCTCGTGGCGGAACGAGATCTGAGAGCAACCGGGCGGTTGTCGGAGAAGGATTGCGCTCTAAGAGCGATGAAAACACGCTGTTTCTTGCCAATTCTTACCTCTGGTCTAGCGTGAATGGAAATCTTTGTTTAGCCTAGATGAGTAGCAACAAAACTGCACAGAAGGACATGAAATGCCAGCTCCGCTAGATAACTCACCAAAAATTCAGCAATACGCCCATCCGGATGCACTAGTGAGCACAGAATGGTTAGCTGAAAACCTCAAAACCCCTGGCGTTGTGGTTGTTGAATCAGACGAGGATGTCTTGCTCTACAGCACCGGGCACATTCCGGGTGCAGTAAAGATCGACTGGCACACAGATCTAAATCACGCAGTGTTGCGCGACTACCTCGACGCCGAGCAGTTCGCAGAGCTTCTATCTTCAAAGGGCATAGACCGCGACACCACAGTGGTTCTCTACGGAGACAACAAAAACTGGTGGGCTGCCTATACGCTTTGGGTCTTCAAACTTTTCGGCCACCCAGACGTTCGACTACTAGATGGTGGCAGGGATGCGTGGATCGCCGAAGGGCGCGAGCTAACCACCGAAGCCACGAGCTCGGCTCGAGCCAACTATCCGGTTTCTCCTCGAAACGACGAGGAAGTCAGAGCGTATCGCGATGATGTTCTCGCACATCTCGGCAAGCCACTCGTTGACGTTCGTAGTCCAGCGGAATACTCGGGAGAAACAACTCAGTTGCCAAACTTCCCAGACGAAGGTGCGCTTCGCGGCGGACACATCCCAGGGGCGGCATCTATTCCTTGGTCAAAAGCAGCAAACGAAGACTCAACATTTAGGCCAGTTGAGGAACTTCGTGCCTTGTACTTAGACCAAGAGCAACTCGACCCAAACGAAGAGACGATCGCCTACTGCCGAATTGGTGAAAGATCGAGTCACACCTGGTTTGTGCTCAAATACCTTCTTGGTTTCAAAGACGTCAAGAACTACGACGGCTCGTGGACCGAATGGGGCAGCTTGGTTGGCGTGCCAATTGTTAAGGGAACCGCGCGCGTTTAGTTAGCGTATTCTCAAACCGTGCAACTAACCGAAAAAGCAATTGAAATTGCTAGCGACTTCTCTGCTCTGGAGGGCAACGACAGGTTAGAGCTGCTAATCGAGATCTCTGAACAACTGCCTGCATTGCCAGAACGCTACGCAGATCACCCCGAATTGCTCGAACGAGTAGAAGAGTGTCAATCGCCCGTTTTCCTTTTCGTTGAAATCGACAACGGAGTGGTCGAAATTTTTCTAACCGCGCCACGGGAAGCACCCACTACACGCGCATTCGCCGGTATCTTGCACGCTTCGCTTAGCGGCCAGACTGTCGATACCGTCTTGAACTTTGATGACAACTACCCATCGATGCTTGGTATCACCGAACTGGTTAGTCCCCTCAGAATGCGCGGTATTCGAGGAATGCTTGCCCGAATAAAGCGCCAGGTGCGAGAGAAAGCCTGATCACTTTGGCCAACGTGCAGCTAACCGAGCTCTTTGCGAAAGTTGTGGGCGTGCGGCTCTGCATGGTTGCCAATGCGGGTTTGCAAACCTTCGGTGAGAGCAAGACCAGCGGTGATGTCTCAACCACTCTCGATCGAGAACTACTAATTCACCTGCGCAAGCTTTCCGATCTTGCGATAACAGACACGGCAACTGCTGTAGCCGAGGGGTACAAGCAATCGAGGCATGTAGACATCGAGGTCTGGACTAAGTCGGGAAATAGACGGGGTCTTTCAGACCTGGCCGCTACAGGCGAACTGCACGAACTCAAGGTCGTTCAGGTGAAAGACGAGGCTGACCGGCTCAATGAATTGCTCCCACTGCGCAAAGGCATCCTGCTTGAGACCGGGCTAACCCTCACGAAAATCATCGCGGGTAAAAATCTCATCGACGATGCCTGCATAACAATCACGGGTGCGCCGGATGAGGCTAAGGCAATCGCTGCTCTTTTTGAAATGCAGGCGAACATCGGTTTGCAATACCTGCCCATACATGCGCAGCTTTGGATAGATCAGACGCTATTCACACGCCTTGAACGCTGATTCGGCGTGGCAATTCCTGCTTTGTGAAATCAATCTCTAATCTGTAGAAATGAACGCCGAACCGATTGAGACCTTGCCTGCAGACGTTCAGGCTGCGATTCTCTCTATTCGCGCAGTTGCCAACCGTTCAGAGCTTGAAGTAGAGGAAATCGAAGCTCCAAAAGATATCGCTGATCACGCAATTGCTTTCTCGTGCCTGGTAAAGAGCGCGACCAGCGAGGTTTCTGGCGCTCTCGGAACCGGTCGCTTCGTTCTTTTTTGGTCTGCAACTCCCCAAGAAAATTGGACCACAAATTTCAGAGTTGTCTGCTTCGCAAGATCTCCCCTTGAGACGAACATCGCCATTGACGCCGCAAGCGCAGACATCACCTGGGATTGGCTCACCGAAGCTCTAGCGCTTGCCGGAGCCGAACTATCAGCGCTTGCCGGCACCACAACGCGAGTCGTTTCGAGCGGCCACGGAATGATGTCTGCAGAAGCAGATCACGCCGAAATTGAGCTTCGCGCCAGTT
>CAZDKF010000065.1:5444-6071 GCA_964505955.1 uncultured Rhodoluna sp.
AGCAGAAATTGGTCGGCACTTCACTGCATGGCAAAACATAGTCAGCGTTATGTCTGGTTTTCCGCTAAACCCAGGAGTTGGCGAAGTACACCGCTAATGGCTGATGAACAACTCACGCCACTTCTCAAGGCTCGACGCGAAGTTGTCTTTGTCGAAAGCAAACAAGAATTACACGACGCCTGCGTAGCTCTGGCTGAACTTTCTGGCCCACTTGCTATTGATGCCGAGAGAGCATCAGGATTCAAATACGGTCAGCGAGCCTATTTGATTCAAGTGGCCCGGCAAGAGGGTCCCCTCTTCTTAATTGATCCGGTGTCAATTTCCGACGTATCTGACTCGAATGACTTTGCTGAACTTGCGGCTGTTCTAAACAGTTCAACATGGATTTTGCATGCGGCAACTCAAGACCTACCCTGCCTCTCAGAGCTCGGGCTCCATCCCAGAGAACTGTTCGACACCGAACTAGGAAGTCGAATTGCTGGA
The DNA here is from genome assembly GCA_964505955.1 of uncultured Rhodoluna sp. Taxonomy (GTDB): domain Bacteria; phylum Actinomycetota; class Actinomycetes; order Actinomycetales; family Microbacteriaceae; genus Rhodoluna. Next base: position 5,928 of record CAZDKF010000065.1, read on the forward strand.
TTGCCGAGGGTTGGGCTTGGAGCGGTTGTCGAGCATTACCTCGGTTTCTCGCTGGCAAAAGAGCACAGTGCTGTCGACTGGAGCAAGCGTCCACTTGACCCATCCTGGCTTGATTACGCCGCACTTGACATTGATGTGTTGCAC
>CAZDKF010000066.1:0-6040 GCA_964505955.1 uncultured Rhodoluna sp.
AAGACCCCGCTCGAAACTGCAAGGCCAACGGCAATGAACTTGAGTGACCTCTCGATTTCTTCGAGGTTCGCCATTCCGGTTGACAAAATCACCGGCAAGCCAGAAAGCCCCGCCTCAAAAAGCATTGGCGCAAAAGTTAGATCGCCAGAAGCAACCTTCACCATCGGAATGTGCAGCTCATCAATCAAGAACTGAAGCTCGTCGAGGTCGAAGCCAGTCGACAAGAAACCGATGCCGCGCTTTTTTGCGTGATCACGGATAGCCGCAAACTCGGCGTGCGAAAGTTCGAGACCCTTCAAGAGATCCCACTGCGAGCGAGTGTCGCCGTCGCCAAGCTTTTGATATTCGGCAAGCTGTGCGTCTTTGCGAGCTAGCTTGTCGGCAGAGAAGGTCTGAAACTTGATGATGTCGGCACCGGCGTCTTTGGCCACCTCAACCATTTCGAGAGCACGCTCGAGCGAGCCGTTGTGGTTTACCCCGGCCTCGGCGATGATCAAAACTCTTTGGCTCACTGGCCCTCCCAGAACTTCTTCTTCAATGGTGTCGCAAACTTGACCGATGCTAAAACATCTGCTGCCTTCTTGGCGAAACCTGGCTGGCCAAACGGTGTGCCCTGGCCGGCAATCTCCTCGGCAAAGTCGGGCCCAATCGCCTTGCGCATGCTCTGCAGCAGCTCTGAGCGGTCGGCGTGGGCCTTGATAACGCTGGTGGCTAGCGGGCGACCCTCTTGGCGGTTGCCAACCAAGACCGAAGGCGTGCCAAGCAGCGGCGCCTCGAGCACGGTCGATGACGAATTGCCAACCACCAGGTCAACGTGGTGCATGGCGCTCAGGTAGCCCTGCTGGCCAAACGACTCGACATAGGTGACCCGCTCTGGCCGGGCAGCCACGAAAGCAGCCATGCGCTCGCGCACCTCGTCGCTGCCGATGTCATTGTTGGTGCCGGTAAAAATGAAGTGGCACTCGTGCATTTCATCGATTGCCGCCAAGAGCTCTTCGAACATCTCGAGCGCTGGTGCTTCATCAAATGCCGCCGGATGAAAAGTCATCAACGCGGTGCGAGCACCAAAGACAACACCAAACTTGGCTTCGATTTCTTCGCGGGTCATGAAGTGCATGCCAGAAAGTGTGTCGAGCACCGGTGCCCCGAAGTTGAAAACACGCGAAGGTTCTTCACCCATGCGAACAATGCGAGCAGCGTGCTCATCGGTGGTTGCAAAGTGCAGATAAGACAACTTTGTGATTGCGTGACGCAGCGAGTCATCCATGGCTCCGAGGGTTAGCTCGCCACCGTGAATGTGAGCAACTGGAATCTGCAACACAACAGCAGCTGTCGCCATCGCAAAGGCCTCAAGACGATCGCCAAGCACAACCACAACATCTGGTTGCAGGATGCTTAGCGTGCGCGAGAATTCTGCAACCGCGTTGCCGGTGTCGATTGCGGCACCAAGAGCAGATTCATCGGCGCTCCAAATCGAAACCTCGGCCGCAACAGAAAAACCTGCCGACGCGATTTCACTAATTGTGCGACCGTGTGCCTCTGACAGATGCGTGCCGGTTGCTATTAACTGCAGCGTCACATCGCCGCGAGAGTCGAGTTCGGCAAGAAGTGGTCGCAGCAATCCGAAGTCGGCACGGGTGCCGGTCATAACTGCAACTTTGCGAGACATGCTTGCCGCCACCGACTAGACCGCTTCGGCCAGAGCCGGAGTCGACGGAAGACAGATCAGCGAAGCGTGCAGGTCGGTGGCAACCGAAACATCGCCTCGGCTGGCAGACGAATACATGCGCTGCTGGTGCAAGAGATTCCACATTGGGCGAACCAAAAGGCCGGCCTCGTGCGCGGCGGTCATCAGTTCGTCGCGAAGAGCCAGCGATGGCTCGTCGAGGCGAATCGAGCAGAGCCAGTAGTTAGAGGTGGTGCCGGCCGGTTCGACCACAAAAGAAAGTCCCTCTACCCCGGCAAAAGCCTCGGCATACTTGCCAGCCAGGCGACGCTTCTGCTCAAGAAAGCGCGGATACTTGTCGAGCTGCGCCATGCCCAGCGCGGCATTCAGGTTGGGCATGCGGTAGTTCCAGGCAATTTCGTCGTGCTCGAACTCCCACCTGTGTGCGAGTTTGGCGGTCGTGGTTAGGTGTTTTGCGCGCTTTCCCAAAACCTCATCGTTGGTCAAAATGACCCCACCGCCACCCGTGGTGACAATCTTGTTTCCGTTGAAAGAGATCATGGCGGTGAGCCCGAAGGTTCCGGTGTGCTGCGAACCAACAAACGAACCCAGTGACTCTGCGGCGTCTTCAACAACCGGCACACCAAACTCGTTGGCAACGGCAATAATTGCATGAATGTCAACGGCGTGACCCAGTGTGTGCATCGGCACGATCGCAGCGATGCGGCGACCGGTAGAAGGATTCACTAGCGAAGAACCCGAACGAGTGAAACCCGCGAGCGCGACCCGCAAAGATTCGGCAGACATGCCAAGAGTTGACTCTTCTGAGTCAACAAAGTAAATATGCGCACCGCAGTGTGACACCGCGTTTGCCGTTGCAATGAATGAAAGCGTTGGAATGATTACTTCGTCACCCGGTTCAACGCCGGCAAGAAACATTGCAACTTGCAAACCGACGGTTCCGTTTGACACTGCAACCGCGTGACGTGCGCCGGTGATTTCTTGCATGCGCTCTTCGAGTTTTGGAATGAAGGCACCGACAGAAGAAACAAATGTGCTGTCGAGACACTCGTTGATGTATTTCTTCTCGAGCTCGCCAATCTCGGGCACGTGCAAACCAATCGGTTCTGACTGGTGCCCAACCACCGCACGAATGCGGTCTACGAAAACTGACGCTAGAGAGTTAGTCAACAGAACCCCGCTTAGACGGTGTATTCGTCTGGTCGGTAGTGCGCGAGGTTTTCTGGCTTCGAGAACCATTCGATGGTCTTCTCGAGCCCAACTCTGAACCCTTCGATGCCCACGATCTCTGGCTGCCAGCCCAAAACCGTCTTGGCCTTAGTGTTGTCGCTGAACAAGCGCTCAACCTCTGAGTTCTTCGGGCGAATGCGGTTGGCATCTTCGGTGGCCACTGCCCCAGCGCCCATGATTTCGTTGATGATGTCGAAGGTCTGGCCAATCGAAACCTCGAAGCCAACGCCGAGGTTGGTTACCTCACCGAAGCCGGAGGTTGCGTGCAGGGCCTTCTCGAAGCCACGGGCGGTATCCGTGACATAGGTAAAGTCGCGGGTCGGGGTCAAAGCGCCCAGGTTGATCGACTTCTTGCCGGCAGCCAACTGCGAAATGATGGTCGGAATCACCGCGCGAGCCGACTGGCGTGGGCCGTAGGTGTTAAAAGGGCGAATGGTGAGGGTTGGCAGCTCAAACGACGAATAGAACGAGCGAACCATCTGGTCTGCACCGATTTTCGAGGCCGAGTATGGCGATTGACCCTGAAGCACGTGGCCTTCATCCATGGGCACATACTGGGCGGTGCCATAGACCTCTGAGGTCGAGGTGTGAATGAACCGGCTAACCCCGTGGGTTCTGGCAGCGTTCAGCAGGTTGAGGGTGCCCTGAACGTTGGTCTGAACATACATGTCTGGCGCCACATAACTAAACGGGATGGCGATCAGGGCCGCCAGGTGCATCACGGCGTCTTGCCCGGCCACCAGCTGGTTCATGTGGTACGGGTCGCGAATGTCGCCGAGAACCACGTTGAGCTCTTTTTTGATGTCAGCCGGAAGGGTGTCGAGCCAACCCCATGAACCCTGCGAGTTATAGATGGCGAGGGCTTTGACCTCGTGTCCGCTGCGAACCAGGTGCTCAGCTAGGTGCGAACCGATAAAACCGTCTGCACCTGTTAGAAAGACCTTCATAACGCCCAATTCTAGCCTTTGAGCCCCAAAGCACCCTAGCCCAAGGCTCATTCGCTTTTGCGAAGATACCCGCTGCCAAGCCCCGAGCAAGCCCTAATCTGGCAAGGTGAAGCTGAATACCAAGACCCGCCTAGGCTCGCTCTCGAGCTGGAACGCCTGGGTACTCTCTTGGATTATTGCCATTCGCCTAGTTACCGCCCTGGTCTCTGACCCTAACCGCACCGGCAACTTCAGCCCCCTGTGGGGTGTGCTTTGGGCTATCAGTTCGGCGGCAATGCTTGGCACGGTTTTCTTGATTCTGACCTTGGGTCTGCGTCGCAGGCTGCGCAAAAAGAACTCGGTCTGGCTCAACCTGCTGACCATCGGCCTCGCAGGCACGGTTGCAAACACTCTTACGGGTGTTGTTGCAAACCTCTGGGGCTTAGACACTGAGGGACTCTGGCACATCAGAGCCGTTGGCGGTTTTATCGGTCACACGGCGATGTTTTTGTTTTTCAATAATCTTCGCGGCGCGGTGATTGAGCGAAACGAAAGAATTCGCGAGTTGAGCGAAGTTGAAGATCAGTTGCTCGGCTACCGCGATAGCGCTAAGCAAATTCTGCAGGATGCCCTCGAGACTATGCGTGCTAAGACCATCGAAAATGTCACACCGGCCATAGAAAAAATCAACTCACTGCTAGCGGAGAAAATCGACTCGAGCACTCGCGTTCAACTAATTGACCAACTTCGCGAAGTTATACAAAATCGGGTTCGACCACTCAGCCGAGGCTTGCAGCAAGACGCCGAAAGTTTGAGCTCTGTGGTTCAAAAGAGATTTCGGCAACCCACGGCCCGCTCCAACTGGAACACAAGTTTCAACCTTCGCAAAAGCATTCGAATCGGCCAGGCTTCTGCGCTGCTTGTGACCGGATATCCACTAACCGCATTTCTAGTAGTCGATCACAGTTCGATGTTTCGTGGTTTGCTCTCAGCAATTGGAGTGGCACTTTGCATGTGGCTTTTCAGGCTGCTCTTGCCTAAAAATCGCGAATTCAAAGCCTGGTTGGCTCTCTCTTTGCTTGCCCTATTAGCCACCTTGGCCACAGTGCCCGGGGTGCTGATTCTGCTCTGGCGTTACGGCATTACGCAAGAGGTCGTCAACATGACGATTTGGATGGCCTCGCTGTCGGTTGGCTCATTCTTCTTCACCTCATACACTCAAGCGATTGACACCGCCAGAGACCGCTATGAGCTTGATCTGCGACGGTTCAACGACCAGCTGACTAAAGAGGTATCGCTGTTTGAGCAGCGCCTATGGCTTGAGCGTCGGACATGGTCTTATGTGTTGCACGGCGACGTTCAGGGAGCCTTGAGTGCCGCCGTAACCCGCCTGCAGCGCAACGAAAAGCTTGAACCCTATGAACTAGAGATGGTGAAACAAGACATCAATCGGGCCATGGCTTCACTCACCAAACCGCCATCAACAGATGTTGACTTCAGCCAAGGCATCGACGAACTGGTTCGCACCTGGGCCGGTGTTTGCGACATCAAAGTTGAGTCGAGTGCGCGAGCAAGCCGTGCAATCGAAACCAATCGCGACATTCGCATCTGCATCAACGAGATTTGCAAAGAGGCGATCAGCAACGCAGTTCGTCACGGCAATGCAAAGAATGCCTGGATAACCCTGAGCCGCGAACAAGACGACGTAATCGAACTCGAAGTTTGCAACGACGGCCACATGCTATTGCGCGACCAACCAAACGGGATGGGTCTTTCTATGGTCGCTGACCTCAGTCTCAGCTGGCAGTTAACCGCTGAACGCCACAAAGGCAAAACCTGTTTGGTTGCGCAGTTGCCAATCGGCAACAAGACAATTTAGAAACTCGAAACTAAAACAACTGCGGATTAGTCGGTTCGATGCCACGCATGTCGTCGTAGTCGAGAACCAGACAAACTATCCCGCGATCTTCGGCAAGCGTGCGCGCCTGGGGTTTGATTTCTTGAGCCGCAAAGACTCCGCGCACCGGCGCGAGCACGGTGTCGCGATTCAATAGCTCAAGGTAACGAGTGAGTTGCTCTACCCCGTCGATGTCTCCGCGGCGTTTGAGTTCAACCGCGATGTGCCCACCATCCGGGTGAGCTAAAAGCAAATCAACCGGACCAATCGCCGTGAAGTATTCGCGGCGAACCAACGTGG
>CAZDKF010000067.1:0-857 GCA_964505955.1 uncultured Rhodoluna sp.
ACCCTCATGAAGAATGCGAGCGAGGTCTTTCAAATAGAGAATTCCGGTAACCTCGTCAACCGTCTTGCCGATAATCGGCAGGCGCGAGAAGCCGCTCTTCAAGAAGAACTCCATCGCCGCGGTGAGGGTCGAATCGTCTCGAATCGTGGCCATGTCCACGCGCGGCACCATAATCTCGCGCACAATGGTCTCGCCAAACTCCTCTACAGAGTCGATTAGATCTTGCTCGAACTCTTCTGGCTCCTCGTCTTTGGGCAGCGAAAGCGGGGTAAACAGTAGGTGCAGCGAATTCACCAGGCCAGAAAGCTTCTTGGCCAACGCAACTCCAAACCGGTCGTGACCATAGCGCTTTGCAGCCAACTGGGTGGTGACCAGCAGAGCAAGCATCAAGACCACAGATATGATTGCGGTTAGCCACCAATCGTAGCCAAGGGGCACGAGACCCTGACCGATTGTCACACCAAAGATTCCAGTCAAAGTCATTCTGGCGAAGCTAACGGTTTCAGCCTTCTGCACGTCTTCCTCGGATGCCTCCAGTGCGGCCTTGACAATTGCGGCGACAAAAGTGAGAACCGCCAGTAGAACCGAAATCCAAAAAGCAACTTGCAGCAAGTTAGTTCACCTTTTCTTTTGCGTAAAACGAATCAAGTATGTCTTTCTGGGTGCCAAACATTTCACGCTCTTCATCTGGTTCAGCGTGATCGTAGCCGAGCAGATGCAATATTCCGTGGGTCACTAAAAGCAAGACTTCATTGATCAGTTCGTGACCGGCCGCTTCGGCTTGCTTAACCGCGAAAGACGGGCAAACCACAATGTCACCGAGCAGACCCGGCTGAGTAAGTTCGCCCTCGGCTCCT
>CAZDKF010000067.1:867-2070 GCA_964505955.1 uncultured Rhodoluna sp.
GACGTCGGTAGGCCCGGGCTCATCCATCCACTGAACATGCAATTCGGCCATCGGCTCTTCGTCGACCAACTGAATTGCTAACTCGGCTGCCGGATGAACGCGCATCTTGTCTAGAGCGTGTTCGGCCAAACGCAGAATTCGACTGTGATCGAGCTCGAAAGATGTCTCGTTGTTTATCTCGATGCTCACTTGCGGCCCTTGGCTTCTTCAAACTTTGTGTAAGCGTCGATTATCTTGGCGACTAGTGAGTGACGCACGACGTCATCCGAGGTGAGAAAACTAACCGACATGTCGTCAACTTCGCCAAGAACTTCGAGAGCGGTGCGCAGGCCAGAGGTTCCGTTTGGCAGGTCAATTTGGGTCACGTCACCGGTAACAACCATTTTCGAGTTGAAACCGAGCCTGGTTAGAAACATCTTCATTTGCTCGGGGGTGGTGTTTTGAGCCTCATCGAGAATTATGAAAGCGTCATTCAGGGTTCTGCCTCGCATGTAGGCAAGCGGAGCGACCTCTATGGTGCCGCTGGCGAGCAGCTTTGGAACCGACTCTGGGTCAAGCATCTCGTGCAATGCGTCAAATAGCGGCCTCAGATAGGGGTCGATCTTGTCGTTCAGGGTTCCAGGAAGAAAACCGAGGCGCTCCCCTGCCTCTACCGCGGGGCGAGTCAAAATGATTCGGCTGACTTCTTTTCGCTGCAGCGCTTGAACGGCCTTGGCCATTGCCAGGTAGGTCTTGCCGGTTCCGGCAGGACCAACGCCGAACACAATCGTGTTCTGGTCGATTGAATCCACGTATAACTTTTGGCCGAGGGTCTTTGGTCGAATGCTCTTGCCGCGAGAAGACAGAATGCTCTGACTCAAGACATCGGTTGGTCGCAGGTTTGCTTCGTCGATAATCTTTGCCGAGCGAGTTACGTCTTGTGGCGCAAGTTGCTGCCCGTCAGAGATGAGCAGAATCATCTCTTCGATCAGGTTCTTGGCGCGCTCGACATCGGCGGTTGGGCCGCTAAATGTGAGCTTGTTTCCTCTAGCTAATACTTCTACCTTCGGAAAAGCATTCTCGAGGGTCTTGAGGAGTTTGTCGTTTGTTCCAAGCAGGCTCAGCATCGAAACCTGAGTTACGTCTATTTGCACCCTTGAATTTTCGGTAGTCACGCGTTTAAACAGCAACCTTAGGAGTTCGACTGGTTATGTGACCGTGCAC
>CAZDKF010000067.1:2080-6018 GCA_964505955.1 uncultured Rhodoluna sp.
CATCTGCGCAACCTCTGCGCCGAGTCTCATTACATCCTGCATCTCGACAGGGTTTGCTAAGGCCAACTCAGTGACGTTTTCTTTGTGTACTCTCGGCACAATCAGCACGTGAACTGGCTGCTGCGGAGAGATATCGTTGAACGCAATTGCGTGTTCAGACTCTGCTACGAGCTTTGCCGGAATTTCTCCGGAGATAATCTTGCAAAAAATGCAATTCTCAGTGGTCAATTTGCCTCCAAGGCAAGTTTACTTTCGCCAACTCAGTCAAATCGACCCAGGGCGGCCTGAATAACCGAAATGGCAGCCACCCCGGCCGTTGAGGTGCGAAGAATCGACTCTCCGAGACTCACCCGAATCGCGCCAGCGGCTTCAAACTGCGAGAGTTCAGACTCATCGATGCCTCCCTCTGGCCCAACAACCACGGCAATTCGAGGGCTAAACGCCTTTTGCGAGGCCAACCCCTGGCTTGCGGTTGGGTCGAGCACAAAAACCTGATCGAATTCGGCAAAGGCCTTGGTCAACTCGTGGCTATCGGCCAGAGGCTCAACCTGCGGATGCCACACCCGCAGCGATTGCTTGGCCGCTTCGTCGCAGATTACCTGCCAGCGCACCTGACCCTTGGCAGCCTTGGCGGCATCCCAGCGAGAAATTGAGCGCTCGGCCTGCCACGGGATAACCCGCATGATGCCCAACTCGGTTGCGGCTTGAATCGCCAATTCATCGCGATCACCCTTGGCCAGAGCCTGCACGAGGGTTATCTCTGGTTGCGGAGACATCTCTTCGGTAACCGTGGTGACCTTGACCATCAGTGACTTCGGTCTGACTTCAGAAACGACGCCCTGCACTCGCAAGCCGCGGCCGTCGGTTAACTGGATAGCCTCGTCAACTCGCATGCGACGCACCGAGATTGCGTGTTTAGCTTCTTCGGCATCAAGCTCGACTAGCGAGCCCGAGCTCGGCGTCGTTGAAAACTTCTTCTTGAAAAGTGGCTCGACCATTAGCGGTTCTTGCGCCTCGAGAAATGCCCTTGGGTGTGCTTGACCAGTTTGATTTCGTCAGACTTTCTAAAATCAGCAATCTGTCTGAAGAGTTCCTTCTGCTTCGAATCAATCTTCTTTGGAGTGACCAACTGAAGTGTGACAAAGAGATCGCCGCGACCGGAGCCGCGCAGATGAGTGACACCAAGGTTCTTCAAGTGAATCTGGTCGCCGCTTTGCGCACCGGCTTCAATCTGCACTTCAATCTCGCCATCAAATGTTTCAATCTTCGCTCGGTTGCCTAGAACTGCATCGTGCAGCGGAACCTCTAGTGTGCAGTGAAGGTCGTCACCATTGCGCGAATAAATCTCGTGGGTGCGAACAGCAACGTCAACATATATGTCGCCCTGTGGACCACCGGCGAAACCAACCTCACCTTGACCAGAAAGTTGCAGGCGCAAACCGTCTTCGACTCCGGCGGGAATGTTCAGGTCGAGAGTTCTTCGGGCTCGCACGCGCCCCTGACCACGACAGCCGTCACACTGATCGGCAATCACCTGCCCGAAGCCGCGACAAGCCCCACAGGGTTGCGAGGTCATGACGTTACCTAAAAGCGAACGAACCTGTCGCTGAATCGAACCCGAGCCTCGACAGATATCGCAAACGCTCGGCGACGTGCCCGGGCGACAGCAGGAACCTTTGCAGGTTTCGCACAGAATTGCCGTGTCAATCTCGATTGACTTTGGTGCACCGAAAACCACTTCATCAAGGGTCATATCAACACGAATGAGCGCATCCTGCCCTCTTTCGGCGCGGCTTCTAGGGCCGCGAGGCTGGCCGCCGCCAAAGAATGTGTCGAAGATGTCACCGAAGCCGAAGCCACCCATTCCTCCAAGCGGGTCTTGCCCACCCATGTCGTACTTGCGTCTCTCGTCTGGATCGCTGAGCACTTCGTAGGCGTGCGTGACCGATTTAAAACGTTCTTGGGCCTCTGGTGCGTCGTTCACGTCTGGGTGCAACTCGCGAGCCAGTTTGCGATAAGCCTTTTTGATTTGGTCGTCGGTAGCATCTCTCGACAAGCCGAGCGCTTCGTAATGGTCAGACACTAGAACCCTCCGAGCGCTTGGGTGAGATAGCGCGAGACAGCTCTAACCGCTGCAATGTTGTTGCTGTAATTCATGCGGGTCGGGCCAAGCACTCCGAGTTTGGCAACTTCGGCACCCTCTTTTTCGTAACCGGATAGCACAACAGATGTCGTTGAAAATTGTTCTATATCGTTCTCGGCACCGATGCGCAACGAGACGCCGTGGTGTTCGGTCTGCATCTCTTGAATTAGTTTCAGAAGAACGACCTGCTCTTCGATTGCTTCGAGCATGGGTGAGATGCTTCCCTTGAAATCTTCTTCGCGGCGAGCAAGATTTGCGGTGCCGGCCAAAATGATTTTGTCTTGACGATTAGCGTCAACCTGTTCTAGCAAGTTGTCTAGAACCAAGCTCACGGCGCTCTGTCGCTCGGCGGAAAATTTAGTTGAGAAGTCTTCTAACTTTGCACCCACCTGCGAAAGCGAAGCACCCTGCAGGGCTCCGACCATCTGGGCGCGAAGGTTGCCAACGAACTCGTCATCGAGCTCATTCTCAAAGTGAATCAGGTGTTGCTGAATTCTGCTGATGTCGGTGACCAAGATCAGCAAGGCTTGGTTGTCGCCAACCTTCAGCAGTTCGACGCTCTTGACCGAACCCTTTTCAAGGCTTGGGTATTGCACCATGGCTACCTGGTCGGTGAGCTGCGCGAGCAGACGAACGGTTCGGCCGAGCACCTCATCGAGGTCTGCGCTTCCTTGCATAAAGGTTTCGATGGCCGAGCGCTCAGGAATGCTGAGCGGCTTCACCTCGCCAAGCCTGTCGACAAAAAGTCGATAGCCCTTGTCTGTCGGAACCCTGCCGCTCGAGGTGTGTGGCGCGACAATCAGCTTCTCGTCTTCTAGCAGAGCCATGTCGTTTCGAATGGTGGCTGGCGATACCCCGAAAGAGTGCCTTTCAACGAGAGTCTTGCTTCCTACGGGCTGGTTGGTCTCGATGTAGTCGTGCACGATGGCACGAAGCACCTCAAGACTTCGCTCTGGAATCATTTTCACCTCGTTAGCACTCGCTCTACCTGAGTGCCAATTTTAGTCCATCTGTTTGGTTATGCTCTAGATATGAGTAACCCATATGAAACTGTGCGCCCATGGACGCCTCAGGAAGAGAAACTTGCAGCCGTGATTGTTCACGTGGCGGCCATATTCTTCGAGTTCTTTGCCCCGATCATCGGATACCTATTTCTCAAAGACAAAGGCCCATTCGTTCAGCACCACGCTAAAGAATCGCTGAACTTCTCGCTTACCGTGCTTGTAATCGTGATTTTGTTGGCTATCAGCATCGTCGGCTGGTTTCTATTTTGGGCCGTACCGGTTTACTGGGTCATCTGCCGCGTGATAGCTGCGCTGCAGACCTCTCAGGGCAAGTTCTTCAGGTATCCCCTGACCATTCGTTTCATCAAGTAAAGGCTTGAAACGGCACTAACCGAGCAAATCTCTAACCAGAGCGTCGGTTAGCAAGCGCCCCTTGAGCGTCAGAGTCAATTGCCCACGGATGGCATCCTCGGCGTTGACCATGCCATCTGCAATGAAATGGCTGATCGGCTTGGCGGCCTGCGGGTTTATCGACTTGAGGTAGTCAATCGAGATGCCCTCGCGCAACCGCAACTCGAGAAGAACTCGCTCGGTTGCCTTGGCAGACTCATCAAGATTTTCACGGGCGAGAGCGGGTGACTCTGAAGCCACTAGTCGTTCGGCATAGGCCGATGGGTGTTTCACATTCCACCAGCGAGTGCCACCAACGTGCGAATGAGCTCCGGGGCCATAACCCCACCAGTCGTTGCTGCGCCAGTAGGCGAGGTTATGCCGAGAAACTGTTGCCGCCG
>CAZDKF010000068.1:0-231 GCA_964505955.1 uncultured Rhodoluna sp.
ATACTTCTCTGGCACCTTAAACACCGACGTCGCTACCGCGCCAACTACTGAACCGAATGCAAATGTTGCGGCAACTATTCCGTAGGTGATTGCGTCAGCACCGAGCTCATCCATGACTAAGAAAACTTCACCGATGTTGATTACGCTAACCGCGACGATGACCATCGTGATCAAAATCACAAGAGCTCGCACCAGGTCGTTTTTCATGATTAGCTTCCCGCCGTCCCTGGC
>CAZDKF010000068.1:291-5929 GCA_964505955.1 uncultured Rhodoluna sp.
TCAACCTGCGGTTGCGGTTTGCGATCAATTCGAAGGGCGATGATTGCGAGAGCAAGAATGAAGAAACTTGCCGCATCGATTCTGAATGACCAGGCAAAAGAACCCGTCACTGTGACGAGGTAGCCCGCCAGGCCTGGGCCGAGCATTGCGCCGACAGATGAGCCGGTCTGTAAGAGACCCATAACTCGCGGTAGGTCTTCTGGCGTCGCGTAGTTTGCGAGCGTCGCGTTGAATGACGCACCGACCGGCGTGCCACAGGTTGCGGTTATCGCCAAGAAGACCAGCGACCAGACGAAACCTAAGTCGAAAGAAAGCATGAAAGTGCTCAAACCCATGATGCTGAGCAAAGCTGGAAGCAAAATCGCCGCTCTAACGCGATCGGCAAGCACTCCGGCATAAGGTGCGGCAAAGATGGTTGGCAAAATCATCGAAAGCATGATTGCCGAGACGCCGTTAGGGCCGTAGGCATCCTTGTATTGAAGCACTACGGCAAAGGTTGTGAGTGTGCTACCCATCCATGAGATGGAACCGGCGAGCGCGAGCAGTCTTAGTTTTGTCCAGTTGGTTTGCACCGTTTGAGCCTAGACCAGCAAGCGAAAAGCTCCTCTTATTGAGGAGCTAATCGGCTAAAACCTTGTTTCTTGACTGGATTACTTGCTGCCGCACTGGCAGCCATCGCCGCACTTGCAGTCGTCGCCCATTGAGCAGTTTGGGTTGTCGCACATAGTGAACCTCCTATGTCTTCACTATCTCACCTCTTGAGCTAAACGCTCAATAGACTTACCTGGGAAGTGGCGAATCTGCAGCAAACCTAGATAGTCGGCAGAACCCTGCGAATTAGATCGAGTTCAGAAAGTTTGAAAGCAAACTCATCGCGAAGTCGGTCAAAAGGAACCGTTGGCGATGATCTTAGAAATTCAATGCCAACTGGTTTGCCATCGGCATCCAAGTCGACATTGAGATCTGCGTTCAGCTCTACAGTACGGTCGATCTTGCTCTCAGAAAATTTGAAATAGGCGATGCCAAGTTCTGGCTCGAGCGTAAATGTGCTCATCTCAATCCTTCCAAGCAACGGTCACGATAATCGTAGGCACATCAATAGGAAAATCTCCAGCAACAAAAACCTTCAAAATTCTTCGGTCTTCGAATTCTTTTGACAGAACTGTCGTTCCAGGTTGGCCCGGGCGAAAACTGTCAGGGGCGTCTAGGACACGCTGAATTTGCGAAGCCGAGACCCCTCGCTCGAGCATGCGATTCAGGGCATGTGATGTGAAGACTAAGTTCTCGAACACAGCACGAGAGTAGAGATTGTGGATTCGGTTTGCGATTCAAGAGGTCAAGTTGTTAGCAATAGGCGCGATTCTCAAGTTGTGAGCAACTTTTGCTGAACACCATAGACTCGCTTTATGCCCGAAACCACAAAGAACCCGATTTGGTTTGGGCGCTTCGGCAAGGTTGACGTGTTGCTTTTGGCGACCGCAATCTTCTGGGGTGGCAGCTATCTTGCCGCGAAAGACTTAACCGAGCACGCATCCGTGAACTCAATCTTGGCTTTTAGATTCACCGCTGCGGCAGTCATCATGACTTTGATTGTTTTGGCACGCGGCAACAAATTCTCTCGAGCCGACTGGGCGCTTGGCGCTCTCTATGGCGTAGCCGTGGGAACCATCATGCAGATCGAAACCAACGGCATCAAACTCACCTCGGCGACAAATGCCGGTCTCATCATTTCGTTGACAATCATTTTCACGCCCATTCTCGAAAGTCTTTGGTCGAGATCTTGGTTGCCACGCAAGTTTTTCATCGCGGCGGTTGGTGCAATTGTTGGAGTTGCCCTGCTGGTGAGCGGCAACGGATTCAAAGAACCTAACTTGGGCGACGCCTTGATGCTTGGAGCTGCGATCCTGCGCGCCATCACCACAACGGCACAGGGCAAACTTGCCGAGGGCCGCAAGGTGAGCAGTTTCAACGTGACCGTGGTGCAACTCTCGGTTTGTGGCCTGAGCTATCTAGCACTCGACTTCGGCGGCACCGTGAAGCTCGTGACCGAGTTTGAAACCCAGCAGTGGCTCAACATGGCATTTCTTGTGCTGCTCTGCACGGTGTTTGGTTTCGTGGCTCTGCAGTATGGAATTCTGCGAACCTCTCCATCGCGCGCCAGCCTCTTGCTGAGCACCGAACCAATCTGGGCTGTTTTGACGGCCACCGTCTTTGGCGGCGAGCAGCTGTTTTTCGTTGGGTTTATTGGCGCAGCGCTGATCATCGGCTGCTCATACTGGGGTCTCGGAATTGAGAACCGACACCGCCTAGCTCTTGATAGAAACCGGCAGTCGTAACGCGCCAGGTGCCCGCTTTGGAACGACCGGATTCTTCGGTTCAACCGGTTCGACCACGCGAAACTTTGCGCCGAGCTTTGGTCGACGATCGGCCTCGCCCTTGTTTGGCCAGTGCGCGGCTGCCCACTCTGCCTGAGCAGCAATCGAAAGCGAAGGATTAACGCCCGGATTTGCCGAGAGCGTAGAGCCGTCGAAAATGTGCAAGCCTGGCTGACCGAATGCGCGAAGGTAACCGTCGACGACACCTTCGTTTGCATTTGCGCCAATCACGCAACCACCCAAGAAGTGCGCGGTCATCGGAATGCCGAACGGTTCGGTAGTCACGGCTCCGGGTGTGCCATCAACGTCGCGCGCGAGTTCACGCGCAAAGTCGTGGCCGGCTTTAACCCAGGCCGGGTTGGTCTCGCCGTATCCCTGTTTTGAAGTTAGTTTTTTGCGACCAAAGATTGTGGTTTTCACAAACGTGGTCAGCGAGTTATCGCGGGCTTGCATGACCAAGAGGATAAGTGTTCGCTGCGGCCATTTGCGCAGGTTGTAAAACTTGGGCATGCGATGCAGATTGCGGAGCGTTGCGCCGAGAAGTCTCAGGGGCGTAGGCGCTTCACCGCGCTTTCCCGAGGCGAGCACCGACTCCATGATCGCCATGAAGCCGCTGCCGTGACCGTAGCGAACCGGTTCGATGTGGGTGTGCTCGTCTGGAAACACACTCGATGTGATTGCGCTGCCCTCGCTGAAATCGATATCGTCGCGACGCGAGACCACACCCAAAAGCGACTCGCTGTTGGTGCGACTGAGCGCACCGAGCTGATCGCTCATGCCGGCAAGTCGCCCGTTGGCCCGAACCTTCTGCAGCAGTTTGGCTGTGCCCAGCGCACCGGCGGCAACAATCACCTGATCTGCTGTGATGCGCTCTGGCCTGATGATGCCCACCGATGAGCTGTGGCGGGTCGAGATGAGGTAACTGCCGTCATTTACCTCTTGGATGTCGGTGACCGTGGTGTCAGCAATCACCTGGGCTCCGGCTGCTTCTGCGAGATATAGGTAGTTCTTCACCAGAGTGTTTTTCGCGCCGTGACGGCATCCGGTCATGCATTCGCCGCAGTTGATGCAAGAGGTTCTCGAAGGGCCTTTGCCGCCAAAGTATGGGTCTTCGACTGTTGTGCCTTCGGCGAGTTTCTTCTTTGCGCCAAAGAAAATGCCGAGCGGAGTCACGCGATAGGTTTTGCCGAAGCCCATTCGGTCTGCGACTTTTTTGATGGCTCGATCGCTGTTGCTTTCAAACGGGTTTAACTCGACACCGAGCATGCGTTCGGCTTGGTTGAAGTATGGGTCAAGTAGCTTCTGCCAGTCTGCAACTTTTGCCCACGAACCGGTTTTGTAGAACGTGGTTGGTGGTCGATAGAGAGTGTTTGCGTAAACCAGTGAGCCACCGCCGACTCCAGCGCCAGACATCACCATCACATTGCGCAAAAAGTCGATGCGCTGAATGCCGCGAAGACCTAGCCGCGGAAAAAACAGAAACCGTTTCAGGTCAAAACTGTTCTTGGCGAAGTCTTCGTCGCGATAGCGCGAGCCGGCCTCGATAACCAGAACGCGATAACCCTTCTCGGTTAAACGCAACGCCGCAATCGAACCTCCGAAACCGGAGCCAACGATTGCGACGTCGTAGTCAGACATTTGCGTTTATGGTTGCCGCAGCGGTGACGCCGGAAGGCGCTCCTGTTGCTTCCACTCGATGTTGTAGCCAACCGAAGAAGACATGAGATCTAAGAACGGCTTCGCATCGAAGTGCTCTGGGCCAAGAACTCCGGCACCGCGCCAGATTCCCTCAGCCAGAAGCTCGAGTGCAATCAACGGGTTGAAAGCCGTCTGCCAAACCACACACTGTGATTCGTAGTTCGCCATCGTCCACTCGTTGTCGGCTGCGTGATATAGATAGGTAGCGCGTTCGCGGCCGTTCTTGTCTTTGCCGAGAACCAGGGTTCCGGCGCAGGTCTTGCCCGTCATGCGCGGCCCAATGTCTGCCGGGTTAGGCAGAACCGAGACCACCATGTCGCGCGGGGCCACGTCTACAGGCCCCTGCAGGCTTCGAACTCGGGTTGGCTTGGTGCCATCGAGGCCGAGCATGTGCAGGGTCTTCAGCACTCCGATGAAGTCTGAGCCCAATCCATACTTGAAGCTGAAGCGATCTGCACGAATCGTGCGCGGCAGCATGGCCACCTCTTCGTGCTCAACGTTCACGCACTCAACGTTTCCGATTCCCTCTGGAAATTCGAAGATCTCTGGCTCGCTAAACGGCATGGTGGTGTGCCATCCCTTATCGCGCGTCCAGAGCAGTGGTGGGTTCAAGCACTCTTCGATGGTTGTCCAGATTGAGAACGAAGGCGCAAAGATTTCTTCGCCAGCTTCGTTTCGCACGACCAAGTTGCCGCCATCCTTGACAGAGATTTCGGTTATCTCACTGAAGAGATAGTCGGCTGCGTAACGCGCAAAGATGTTCGAGAGACCAGGCTCTACGCCGATGCCAACGAGTGCGAGACGACCGGAGCGTTCCCACTGATCGTGCACGGCGTATTGCGCGTCACCGAGCTTGATGCCCGGCAAGTGAAATGGATCGCTCTCGTTGACTTCAGAGAGACTCATCGCCATGTCGAGATAGTGCACGCCAGCTGTGAATGCAGCAGCGAAAACCGTGTTTACGAATTTCGGTTCAACAGCGTTCAAGATGTGCGTGATGTTATGTGCCTTCGCGAGCTCAACGATTTGTGCTGCGTTTGAGGCGTCAATCTTTGCTGCGGTGAACTGCGCGGCTTTTTCTTCGCCGTTGCGCTTGCGCACCCACTCGATTGAGTTCTCTGCTCGTGAAAGGTCGAAATCGGCGACAACAATGTGTTCATAAAAGTGTCTGGTGGCTGCAATCTTTACGATTGCGTCGCCTACACCGCCAGCACCGATTAGCAAGATCCGCATGGGTTCTCTAACTGCTCTGTGTACTCCGTGGGGCAAATCGGGAGCTTCTTTGTAGCCTACCCGCGAACCGTGAGGTCGGCCGTAGGGTCGTTGACCCAGTCGATTACGCCCTGCCAATAGCCCCAGCCGTCGGCTCTCGAGAGGTGATTTGCGCCCTCGATAACGACCGGCTCGACCCCGAGTTGTTTGGCAAAGGTGTCACGGATGCCTCGCGGCAACCACATATCTTTATCGCTGCCGACCAGGGTGACCTCGTCGACAAAGGCCCCGATTCTGGCCGAAAAATCAGGTTTTTCGACGTTTAGGCGCTCAATGTCGAGATCTGGCAGCAG
>CAZDKF010000069.1:0-5515 GCA_964505955.1 uncultured Rhodoluna sp.
GGTTTCACTGTCGGTAAACAGTTCGGTGATTAACCCGCGACTGATTAGTGTCTTGACAACCGAGTCGACGTTCACGGCGCGAATAGAAGCAATCTGGCCTCTGGAGATTGGCTGCTTGTAGGCAATTACGGCCAGCGTCTCAAGAGCGGCTTGCGAGAGTTTCGAAGGGCTTTCGTTTGCGACGAACATGCGCACAGCCCAGTCAAAATCTTGTCTCACAAAAATGCGCCAACCGCCGCCAACCTCGCGCAGTTCGAAGCCGCGCTGAGGGCCAGATTCGCCGTTGTAGTCGGCTTGCAGACTCTGCACGGCATCCCTGACCCGGTTCACTGGCGTTTCGAGCGCAGCAGCAATAGCCAATAGCGAAACCGGAGAATCGGTAATCATCAAGATTGCCTCAACGGCGCCCCGAAGATCCTGCTCGGATAGAGCAATCGCAGCCTCGACTTCTGGCGCGTTTACAACCTCGAAGGTCTCGTCAATCTCTGCCTCTTCAGGCACTGTATTTTCAGGCAGTGTATTTTCATTCATAATCTGCTCCCAAGGCAGCTAGTTGTTCATCATCGAAGCCGATTGCTCGCCAGGTAATGTTCAAGTCGCCAAGCGGGCTGTCTTGCTCGAAACTGATTGCCGAAACCCTGTAGAGCTCAAGCACCGCAAGAAAACGCGCAATAACAATCGCCCTGTCGCGCACCGAGCTGATGACCTCGCGAAACGTGATGCTGGTTCTGCCGCGCAACATGGCCACCACCTCAGCGGCCTGCTCACGAATGCTTACCCTTGGTGCGTGCAGGTGAGTGAATCCGACACCGGCTATGGCCTTTGGTGTCAGCACGTCCTCTGCCAGTTTGGCGAAATCTTCGAGCGACATTTTCCAAACCAGCTCGGGTTTTTGCTCTCTAAATCTGTCTTCGACGCGCACATCTCGAGCCGAGCGCGTCGATTCGAGCGCGAACGCTTCGCTAAACCAAGCCGAGATGTCTTTGAAGGCGCGGTATTGCAGCAATCGAGCAAACAGCAAATCGCGTGCTTCAAGCATTGCTACGTCTTCGGGGTTAACCAACTCGCCCTTCGGCAGTAGTCCGGCAATCTTAAGATCTAGCAGCGTGGCGGCAACCACCAAAAATTCACTTGCCTGCTCGAGTTCTTCGTGATCGTCGAGAGTTTTGAGATAAGTAATGAACTCATCGGTTACCTTGCTGAGAGAAATCTCGGTGATGTCGAGTTCGTGCTTGCTAATAAGTGAAAGCAGAAGGTCGAACGGGCCATCAAAGTTGCCTAGGCTGAGCGAGAAACCTCCCGAGTGCTCGGCAACCTGGCCTTGGCTACCGGGCGGAGCCACGAGAAATCAGTTCTCTAGCCACCGAACGGTAGCTTTCGGCGGCTTCTGAGGTTGGCGCGTAGGCGGTGATTGGCAACTGTGCGACAGTCGCATCTTTGAATTTCACGGCTCGCGAAACCTGAGTCTTGAAAACAAAACTGCCAAAGGCCTCTTGCAAACGATCGAGCACCTCTTTTGAGTGCAAGGTGCGCTCGTGCAAGGTCACCAAGATGCCATCAAGCTTGAGCGCTGGGTTCAAACGATCCTGCACCTTGTTGATTTGGTCTTTCAATAGAGCAACGCCGCGCAGCGCGAAGAAGTCTGTTGCCATCGGAATCAGAACTCCGTGCGCCGCGGTTAACGCATTAACATTCAGCAACCCGAGCGAAGGTTGGCAGTCGATAATGATGACGTCGTATTCTTCAGAAACCTTGCGCAAGATGTTGGCCAGAATGCTCTCTCTGGCGACCTCGTTGACCAATTCGATTTCGGCAACCGAGAGATCGATGTTTGCTGGAATCAGATCGAGATTATCAACCGGAGAACGGCGAATAACCTCGTGCGGATCTTTGATTGTGCCCTTCATGAGGTCGTAGATAGTTGGAATCTCACCGGGAACCGCAATAACGCCGAGGTGCGTGCTGAGAGCGCCCTGCGGGTCAAAGTCGACAACCAAAACTTTTCGACCGTATTCGGCAAGCGCGGCTGCCAAGTTGACGGCGGTCGTGGTCTTGCCAACGCCACCTTTTTGATTGCACATCGCAATGATTCGGGCCGGGCCGTGTGAGCTGAGTTTTTTGGGGACAGCAAAGCGGGTGTCGGACTCGACAACTTTTTTAGCCACTTAGATCCTCCCGGGTGAAGTTCGTCTAGAAGTCTACCAAGCCCTCGGGCTGAGCGAATCGGGGCGGATTGGCCCTTATCTGCGGGCTCTCGGATGTGCCGTTGCGTAGATTTCGCGAAGCCGGTCGACCGTGACGAGGGTGTAAATCTGGGTGGTTGCGACCGAGGAGTGGCCGAGAAGTTCTTGAACCACCCTCACATCAGCACCGCCCTCCAAGAGGTGAGTTGCAAACGAGTGCCTAAGGGTGTGGGGTGAGATTTCGCCCTGCAGTTCGGCAGCCGAAGCGGCATCCGAGATAATCTGCCAAGCGCTCTGACGACTCAACCGACCGCCTCGCTGGTTCAAAAACAGTGCTGGCGTTCCTTTTCCGAGCTTTGCAAGAGCGGGACGAATTCGAACCAGATAGGACTGCAGGGCTCGCTGAGCAAAACCACCAACGGGAACAATGCGCTCCTTAGCCCCCTTACCGAAAAGCCGAACCAGCGTTGGGTCAACTAGGTCATCGAGATCAAGGTTAACCACCTCGCTAACTCGAGCACCGGTTGCATAGAGCAACTCGAGCAACGCGCGATCTCGCACTCTAATCGATGCAACAGAATCAACCGACTCGGCTGCCGGACCCGAAGCTTCGAGCAAGCGCTCTACCTCGGCAACCGATATTGCTTTAGGAAGTCGACGCATTGCCTTTGGCGGCTTCACAGATGCGGCAACGTCTTGGCTCACCTGGTTTTCAGTTAACAAATATTTGTGCAGTCCGCGAACCGCTGCGAGCATGCGTGCCACCGTCGAAGAAGCCAGGCCACGAACTTGAACCAGGGATTGGGCATAGGTCTGCTCACTGACATCGGCAAAACTTGCTGTTTGGCTTTGCTCGAGAAACGCGAGGTAGACCTTCAAATCGCGGCGATAGGCAGCAACGGTGTTTTTCGCTAATCCGCGTTCAATCGCCAGTTGTCTGAGAAAAGACTCAACCTGTCTCTCTAGCGACAAAGCTAGGCTCGCTTGCCTAAGGCGGCGGCCATTATTCCAACGACCGCGCTCGGACTCTTGATTCGACTCGATAGCACCGCAGCCACAGCTTCTTCGAAGTCAACCCATTCGACCAGCATGTCTACTTCTTCACCGTGAACCTCAGGTCTCTCTTCGCTGAGCACCGGGTTGCGTGCCAAGAAAACACTGATCTTCTCGCTGCTACCGCCAGGGGTAGTAAAGAAATCGATTAGCGGCTCAAGGCTCTGCGCCAGATAGCCGGTTTCTTCATGCAACTCGCGCCTGGCAGCAAGTTCGTGGCTCTCCCCCGCTACATCTAGCAATCCCGCCGGAATCTCCCAGAGAAATTCACCAACCGGATGCCGATACTGCCGAATCATGAGAACCTGATTGCGCTCGTTAATCGCGACTACGGCAACAGCACCAGGGTGTTCAACAAATTCGCGGGTGAGCTTTTGCTCGCCAAAATCAAAGGCCTCGCGCCTCACGTTCCAAATCATGCCGCTAAAGGCCAAATCGCTAGAACTTATGTTCACCGCGAAAGGTTGATCTTTAGGCATCATTTGCTTCGAAGAGCCTGCTTGCCATCTGTCGCTCGAGAGCGGCCACGACTAGACCCTTGAATAGCGGATGGGCTTTGGTTGGTCGTGAACGAAACTCTGGATGCGCCTGGGTTGCCACGTAGTAAGGGTGAACCTCGCGCGGCAACTCAACGTATTCGACCAGGTGGTCGTCTGGTGAAGTGCCCGAGAAAACCAAACCCGCCTCAGCGATTTGATCACGGAAAGAGTTGTTTACTTCGTAGCGGTGACGGTGACGCTCAGAAACCAATTCTGATTCGTAAACTTCGGCAACTATCGAACCGGGCTTGAGCTTCGCCTCATACAAACCGAGTCGCATTGTGCCACCCATTTCACCGGCTGCCAAAATGTCAACCTGCTCGGCCATGGTAGCGATAACCGGATACTTGGCATCCGGATCAAATTCGGTTGACGACGCACCGGCGAGGCCAACAATGTTTCTCGCGTACTCGATGACCATGCACTGCAAACCGAGGCACAATCCGAGAGTAGGAATCTTGTTCTCGCGAGCAAACTTCAGCGCACCTAGTTTTCCTTCGATACCCCGAACGCCGAATCCGCCTGGGATGCAAATTGCATCAACATCGCTCAGTAGTTCCTTGGCACCCGCCTCAGTCTCGCAAAGATCAGAGGCAACCCACTTGATGTTTACCTTCGCTTGGTTTGCAAACGCTCCGGCTCGAATCGCCTCGGCGACCGAGAGATAGGCATCTGGGAGGTCGATGTACTTTCCGACCAGAGCAATTTTGATTTCGTGCTTTGGCTCGTGCACCGCCTGAAGAACCGGCGCCCAGTGCGACCAGTCAACGTCTTTGGCTTCGAAACCGAGCTTCTCTACGATGTAGCTGTCTAGCCCTTCTTCATGCAACACGGTTGGAATGTCATATATGCTCGACGCGTCTGCCGCGTTGACCACGGCCTTAACATCAATGTCGCACATCAGGGCAATCTTGTTCTTGATTGAATCTGGCAAGTGGCGATCAGACCTGCAGACCACTGCGTCGGGCTGAATACCAATAGAACGAAGGGTCGCAACCGAGTGCTGTGTTGGCTTGGTCTTTAATTCACCGGATGGGCCAAGGTATGGAACAAGTGATACGTGCACGTAGAAGACATTGTCACGACCGACTTCGTGGCGCACCTGACGTGCGGCCTCAAGGAATGGCAGCGACTCAATGTCGCCAACCGTTCCACCGATTTCGGTGATGATCACATCTGGTGCTGGAGTCTCGTGAGCCTGCAAGCGCATACGTCGCTTTATTTCATCTGTGATGTGCGGAATTACCTGTACGGTGTCGCCGAGATATTCTCCGCGACGTTCACGCTGAATGACCGTTGAATAAATCTGACCGGTGGTTACGTTGGCTGCTTGAGTGAGGTTGATGTCTAGAAAGCGCTCGTAGTGGCCAATATCTAGATCTGTTTCAGCGCCGTCATCTGTAACAAAGACCTCTCCGTGCTGAAAAGGGTTCATTGTGCCAGGGTCAACATTTAGATATGGGTCTAGCTTCTGCATGACTACATGTAGTCCGCGAGCACTTAGAAGATTTCCGAGGCTTGAGGCAGTAAGGCCTTTACCTAAAGAAGAGGCAACACCCCCGGTGACGAAAATGTGTCTTGTTTTTGAGGGTTCCATTGCTTCAGCCATGGAACTTCAGTTTACTAGAAGGTTGCCTGTGCTTTTGCCAGCGACATGAGTTCTGCGGCGTGTTGTCTGGCAGTTGATGAATCGGCCAAACCCGAAAGCATTCTGGCGAGTTCGGCCTCGCGCTCTTCTCC
>CAZDKF010000069.1:5525-5917 GCA_964505955.1 uncultured Rhodoluna sp.
CTGTGATGTCGCCGGTTTGGGTCTTCAAGACCCGCTGGTGGTTATCGGCGAAGGCAGCCACCTGGGCCAAGTGGGTAATCACGATTACCTGAGCCTGCTTGCTCAGTCGGGCAAGCCTCCTGCCGACTTCAATCGCGGCCGCACCGCCTACTCCTGCATCGACCTCATCGAAAATGAAGGTCGGGCGCTCGACCCCTTTGGCGAGAACGACCTCGATGGCGAGCATTATGCGCGACAGCTCGCCGCCGCTCGCTCCCTTGGCAATGGGTCTCGGCTCTGCGCCCGGATAACTTCTGAGCAAGATGGTCACCTGGTCTCGCCCGTGGGGGCCAAACTCGTCGCTCTGAATTACCTCAACAACGAGTTCTGCGCCGGACATGGCCAAGCCAGCC
>CAZDKF010000070.1:0-4653 GCA_964505955.1 uncultured Rhodoluna sp.
AGAATGATACGGCCAAACTTTTTCTTGATCATGCCCATTGATGCGCGGCGCACAACTCTGAAAACGCCGTTCAAATTGGTGTCGACGACTTCTTCGAACTGCTCATCGGTCATGCGCATCAAAAGGGTGTCGCGAGTGATTCCGGCATTTGCCACAAGAATCTCTACCGGGCCGAGCTTTTCTTCGATCTCAGCAAAGGCGGCGTCTAGCGAGGCGGGGTTGGTAACGTCTGCCTTCACACTCAAGGTTCCTGCCGGGCCTTCACCCGAACGAACAGTCACGGCAACCCGGTGCCCCTGTCGCACAAACTCTTCAGCTATCGAGCGGCCAATTCCTCGATTGCCACCGGTAACGAGAACCGTTCTCTCTGTCATTTTGCTCCGATACAGGAATAGTGCTATTGAAAAAGGCGTTGTAACTAGGGCAAGTCTAGCCACTGGCTTAAAGTTAGACAGGTAGCCCTGCAGCGAAGGAATTTCATTGGAAAAGACCCAGAGTGTCACCAATCTTGACATCTCTCCAGAGGCCGAGCGCAAGTCTCGAATGGTTCGCTACCTAGTTGCCATGTCGATTCGTGTGGTCTGTATCATCGGCGGTGTATTTGTTGAGGGCTGGCTCATGTGGGTCTGCTTTGCTGGCGCGATTTTCTTGCCCTACTTTGCCGTGATTATTGCCAATGCGGCCGGGAACACATCCGGCAGGTCGGCCAAGACTGTAGTTGCCCCAACTCTCAAAATCGAGGCAGCCGCTTTCGAAGTTACCAAAAGAGAGAAAAGCTAGCCCAATGGCTGAGCAGAAATGCTCGAGGGCCGGTTGTCAGCAATCTCGCAGCAACCTGATCATCTGGCGAAATCCCAGAATTCACAAGCAGGAACGCACGAAAACCTGGGGTGCCTGCCCTGAGCACCTTGACTATCTGGTTGACTACTTAAGCCAGAGAAATTTCTTTCTCGAGCAGGTAGAAATCGAGAAAGAAGACCAGTAGTTGGTGAAAGCTTCGAAGTCTGATCTCATGCGCTGGTCTGGCTGGCTCGCCTTGGTCGTCGCATTCTCGATCGCCTGCGTTTATCTCTCTGCCTGGCAGTTTGATCGCCGCCAAGAAGCCCTTGACGCCATGGATCAGGTGGCGATGAACTACGACGCTCCTATTGTCGATCTCAAGTCGATCGCAAGTCTTGATTCGTTCGATTCCAAGGATGAATGGCTTCAGGTGAGTATGAGCGGAACCTACCTCACCGACAAAAGCGTCTTGGTGCGCAATCGACCTCTGAATGGCCAGGCGGGCTTTCTGCAACTAGTGCCATTCAAGCTCGACAGCGGTGAAATAGTTGCGGTCGAAAGAGGCTGGCTTGCCGTGACAAGTGACTACGAAGCACCCGCTGCGCCACCAAAACCGGCCGCAAGTCGACAGGTTGTTATTGGGCACGTGCGACCTGGCGAACCCACTCTCGATCGAAGTGCTCCAGCGGGCCAACTGGCAACCGTAAACATTGACGCGTTCATCGAATCGCAAAATCTTGGCGACCAGGTGTTTCGCAAACTCTACGTGCGCATGCAAAGCGAATCAGCCGAGGTCGCCAGTAACCCTGTGCAGCTGAAAAGGCCAGTGATCACCGAGGGTAATCATCTGAGCTACGCGCTGCAGTGGATTCTCTTCGCGCTGATGGCAATCACGGCCTTGATCTGGGGTGTGAAGAAAGAGCGCGAGGCTCAATCGAAAACCAAGAAGATCTCAAGCCGAAAGAATCTTGGTCAGGTAGATGCCGAGACCGAAGATTCGCTTTTAGACAGGGTTTAGCTGAGCGAAATGAGATCGGCGTAGCTGTCGTTCCAGAGGTCTTCGTCGCCTTCGGGCAAGATAAGAACGCGCTCGGGGTTCAGCGCTAGAACGGCACCTTCGTCATGGGAAACCAGAACCACTGCCCCGGTAAATGTTGCCAGTGCTCGCAAGATCTCTTCGCGGCTGGCTGGGTCTAAGTTGTTGGTTGGCTCATCTAGCAGCAGGACGTTGGCCGAAGAAACCACAAGTGAGGCAAGAGCAAGACGAGTCTTCTCGCCACCGCTCAAAACGCCAGCCGGTTTGTCGACGTCGTCGCCCGTAAACAAGAACGAGCCCAAAACCTTGCGAGCATCCGTGTCGGCCAGGTGTGGCGCTGATCTCTGCATGTTCTGCAAAACGGTCTTGGAAACATCGAGAGTTTCGTGCTCCTGGGCGAAGTAGCCAACCTTCAGTCCGTGACCTTCGATGATCTCGCCGGTGTCTGGTTTGTCGATGCCCGCGAGCATGCGAAGCATCGTGGTTTTTCCGGCACCGTTTAGCCCGATGATGACAACCTTGCTGCCCTTGTCGATTGCGAGATCGACGGCGGTAAAGATCTCGAGCGAACCGTAGCTCTTGCTCAAGTTGGTTGCCATCAGCGGAGTCTTGCCGCATGGAGCAGGGTCAGGAAACTTTATCTTGGCAACGCGATCAGTCTCGCGAATCTCCTCGAGCCCACCGAGCAACTTCTCGGCACGCTTGACCATTTGCTGTGCCGCCGCCGCCTTTGATGCCTTGGCACCAAATCTCGCTGCCTGAAGTTGCAGGGTCGTGGCCTTCTTTTCTGCGTTTGCTCGCTCGCGCTTACGGCGTTCCTCGTCTGACTCGCGCTGCTTCAGATAGTTGCGCCAACCCATGTTGTAAACGTCGATTACACCGCGCAAAGCATCGAGATAGAAGATTCGGTTTACCGTTTCGCCGATTAGATCAACATCGTGACTGATCACGATTAACCCACCGGGGTATGTCTTCAAGAAGTCTCGAAGCCAAACCACCGAGTCGGCATCGAGATGGTTTGTTGGCTCGTCGAGAATCATGGTCTCTGCATTACTAAAAAGAATTCGAGCGAGTTCGATTCTTCGTCGCTGACCACCCGAGAGTGTCTTGAGCGGTTGACTCAAAATATGTTCTTTCAAACCGAGGTTGCTCGCGATGGCTGCAGCCTCGGCTTTTGCTGCCTAACCACCAGACGCCTGACCCTGCCCTTCAAGGACTGAGTAGCGGCGCATTGCCTTTTCGTAGACAGCCTCGTCGACGCTGCCCATGTCGAGAGCGGTCTGCTCGAGCTGCATCAATATGCTGCCGAGTCCCCTGGCATTGAGAATTCGGTTCTTGGCGAGTTCTTCTGGGTCGCCACTGCGTGGATCCTGCGGAAGGTAACCAATCTCACCGATACGCTCGACGGTGCCCACATCGGGCTGCCCATCGCCGGCCAGAATCTTGGTGAGAGTGGTTTTCCCCGCGCCATTGCGGCCCACCAGACCGATTTTGTCTCCCCTGGCAACACGAAAGTTCACCTGTGACATGAGAACGCGTGCTCCGATGCGTATCTCAAGGTCGGTAACGGCAATCATGTTTGCTCCAAAATGGGCGGGTTATTTAGTGCATATCAGCAGGCGTACTACAAAAGCCCTAGTTTACAATTGAGTTATCAATTTAAATTGGAGATTAAATGTCGTTTACCCTCGTCGCAAAGCCAACCATTGTTGATCGATTCGTAAAGCGCAGCCTAGTAGCCGACATTGCGCTCGTCATCTCGGGTGCGGCACTCACCGCAATCGCAGCTCAAATCGCTATTCCGGCCTATCCGGTTCCATTCACCTTGCAGACACTTGTTGTGCTGCTTGTTGGTGCGGCGCTCGGTTCACGTCGCGGAGTTATATCGCTCGGGCTCTATGCTCTTGCCGGCTTGGTTGGACTTCCTGTTTTTGCGCCGAAAGCTGACGGCAGCCATGTGGTTGGATTCGCCGCTTTCGTTGGCCCGACGGCTGGCTTCATCCTCGGTTTTATTGTCGCCGCCTATGTGATCGGCTTGCTAGCAGAGCGCAAGTGGAGTTCAAACGTGCTCAAGACCTTTGTGGCGTTCGTGGTTGGTTCGACGGTCATCTACCTAATCGGCATTCCTGCTCTATCGAGTTTCGCGTTCAACGGCGACCTTGTGGCTGCAATCACATACATGGTGCCATTCATGGTCTGGGATGTCGTCAAGGCCGTAATCGCGGCAGGCCTGCTGCCCGGCGCTTGGTTGCTAGTCAACAAAATTCAGAAATAGTTTTTCAAAGAAAAAGGACCTCCATTCGGAGGTCCTTTTTTATTGGCTAAATTGAGAAGCCGATTGCTCGCATCTGCTCTCGACCATCGTCGGTGATGCGCTCTGGTCCCCATGGTGGCATCCAAACCCAATTGATTCGAAACGCCTCGACTACTCCGTCGAGCGCTTGAGCGGTTTGCTCCTCGATTACGTCGGTTAGCGGGCAGCCTGCAGACGTGAGAGTCATGTTGATAAGCAGACTCTGGTCCTCTTCAGACTCGAACAGTTCATAGATCAGGCCGAGGTCATAAATGTTCACGCCAAGTTCTGGGTCGATTACCTCTTTGAGGGCCTCGACAACCCGGTCGTGCTTTTCTGGGGCTAGTTCGATTGGCATTTAGACCTTCAAGTACCTGTCGTAACCCTCGGCCTCGAGGCGCTCCGCCAACTCTGGTCCACCCTGCTCGGCGATCTTGCCGGCAACGAATACGTGCACGAAGTCTGGCTTGATGTAGTTCAGAATTCGGGTGTAGTGGGTGATCAGAAGCAAGCCGAAGCCGTTTGCATCCTTGATGCGGTTTAC
>CAZDKF010000070.1:4663-5914 GCA_964505955.1 uncultured Rhodoluna sp.
GTCGGTTTCGTCGAGAATGGCGAACTTCGGCTTCAAAAGCTCTAGTTGAAGAATCTCGTGGCGCTTCTTCTCGCCACCCGAGAAGCCCTCGTTGACGTTTCGCTCGGTGAAGCCGGCGTCCATCTTGAGGTTGGTCATTGCCTCGCGAACCTCGTTGATCCAGGTGCGAATGGCAGGGGCTTCACCCGTGATGGCGGTCTTTGCTGTTCTCAAGAAGTTGCTAACCGATACACCGGGAATCTCGACCGGATACTGCGTCGCCAGAAAGAGACCCGCGCGAGCGCGCTCGTCGACGCTCATTTCGAGAACGTTCTCGCCGTCAAGGGTGATCTCACCCTCGGTTACGGTGTACTTCGGGTGCCCTGCGATTGTGTAGGCAAGGGTTGACTTGCCAGAACCGTTTGGCCCCATGATTGCGTGGCTCTCACCGCTGCGAATCGTTAGGTCGACTCCCTTAAGAATCTCGATGCTTCCCTGCTCTGTCTCGACAGTTACGTGCAGGTTCTTTACTTGAAGGGTTGCCATGTTTTTTCTTTCCTACGCTTCGTATTCGACGAAAACTTCGTCATTTTCAATGATTACTTCGTAAACACGGATGGGTTCGAACGCTGGGAGCGTCGGTGAACCGTCGGTGAACGAAAACTTTGCTCCGTGTGAAGGGCACTCAACATAGTCGTTGGTGAAGTGCACGAAGTCTTCGAGGTTTGGCTGGTTGTGAGCTGTCAGCGAGATGCTCTCGTGTGAGCACATGTCGTCAACCACGTGGTAGTTGCCATCCTTCGATCTAAAGATTGCCAGAACGTTGCCACCGAGTGTTGCCCTGGTGTACGCACCCTTTGCAAGATCTTCTACTCCGCAAATTCTGATTGCCATTAGTGGTTTCCTCTCGCCAGTTCTAGCTCAATCGATGCATTTAGACGTTCTTCAATCGAGTCAACGCCAATCTGCTGAATGATTTCGTTAAGGAATCCGCGAACCACGAGCCTGCGAGCGTCGAGTTCGTTGATGCCACGAGCCTGCAGATAAAACAACTGCTCATAATCGAAGCGACCGCTGGCACTCGCGTGACCGGCACCTTCGATTTCACCGGTTTCGATTTCTAGGTTAGGAACCGAGTCTGCGCGTGCGCCATCGGTGAGCAATAGGTTGCGGTTGAGTTCGTAGGTGTCTGTGCCCTCTGCCGCCTTGCGAATCAGAACGTCACCAACCCAAACTGTGTGCGCGCCTTTACCCTGCAGCGCTCCCTTGTAG
>CAZDKF010000071.1:0-5903 GCA_964505955.1 uncultured Rhodoluna sp.
GCCTCGGCGGTTCGCCTTCTTGGTTCCAGTTCGCCGCTAGCCAGTTGCGCACAATTTGCTTGTCAAAGGAGTCTTTGCGTTCACCCGCAAGCCAAGCGCTCTTCGACCAATAGCGGCTCGAGTCTGGTGTGAGAACCTCGTCACCAAGCGTTATCTTGCCTGCTGCCGCGTCAACTCAGAATTCGCACTTTGTGTCGGCAAGAACCAGACCCGACTTTTCGGCAAGCACGCTGGCAGCGGCGAAGATTTGCAAACTCAAACGACGAAGCTCAAGTGCATTCTGCTCGCCAATCAACTCGATTGTCTTTTCAAAAGTGATGTTCTCATCGTGTTCGCCAAGTTCGGCCTTGAACGCTGGTGTGAAAATCGGTTCTGGCAAACGATCACCAAACCTCAAACCTTCTGGCAGTTTCACACCGCTAATAGAGCCGGTTGCCTGGTATTCCTTCCAGCCAGATCCGCTGATGTAACCGCGCACAACACACTCAATCGGAAACATCTCTAATTTCTTGGCAATTGTTGCTCGACCAGCGACCTCTGCCGGAATCGGCGCTTCGTGCGAAACGTGATTTGCAACAGACAACTTCTCAAACCACCAGTTGGTGAGAGTTGTTAGATAAACACCCTTGTTCGCGATCTCGGGTTCGAGCACTCTGTCGAACGCAGAAACGCGGTCACTTGCAACGACGAGAATTAGATGAGCAAGATTAGCGTCATCACTTTCATACAGGTCGCGAACTTTTCCACTGTAAACATGGTGCCATCCGTGAATTTCAACTGGCATTAGTTGCTCACCTTTGCCGCAATGTCGGTTCGATAGTGTGAACCTTCGAGTTGAATTGGGGCGATGCTGTCGTAGGCAAATTTGCGAGCGGTCGCAAAGTCGGCAGCGCTCGCAACCACGCTTAACACGCGGCCGCCGGTCGCAATCAAACTGCTTCCCACTTGCACCGTCGATGCGTGACAAACGTGCACGTGCTCGTCTTCAGTTATGCCGGTGATTTCGCGATCTGGAGCTGGTCGATCGGGGTAGCCCTCGCTTGCCAGCACAACGGTTATGGCAACGTCGCTGCTGAATCTTGCACTCGGGCCGTCGGCAAGCCGCCCGGTTGCAGCTCGGTGCAGCAACCCCGCCAGCGGCGTCACTAGTCGCCGCAAAACCACTTGGGTCTCTGGGTCACCGAAGCGAGCATTGAACTCGATCACACGGATGCCGCGATTGGTAACTATGAGTCCGCAGTAGAGAAGCCCGACAAACGGCTCACCCATGCGAGCCAACTGGTCAATGGTTGGCTGAGCCACCGTGCGTTCGACCTCTTCTATAAACCCCTGAGGCAACCAAGGCAGCGGGCTGTAAGCACCCATGCCACCGGTGTTCGGGCCTTCATCATTGTTGAACGCACGCTTGAAGTCTTGCGCTGGCGATAGCGGCATCACTGTTTTTCCGTCGCTCAAGAAAAAGAGCGAAACTTCTTCACCGTCGAGAAACTCTTCAACCAGAATTCCCATGTCGATGAACTTCTTGGCGTGGTCGAGGGCTGCCTCTCGATCGCTGGTAACAATCACACCCTTGCCTGCGGCAAGGCCGTCTGCCTTGACAACATAAGGTGCACCAAATTCGTCGATAGCTCTTTCGACATCTTCAAGAGTTGAACATTCGCGTGCCATCGCTGTGGGAACACCCGCTGCGGCCATAACCTCTTTTGCGAAACTCTTGCTTCCTTCGAGCGCAGCGGCATTTTTTGAAGGGCCAAAAACCTCAACGCCCGAGCTGCGCAGTGCGTCACTCACACCTGCAACCAAAGGCGCCTCTGGGCCAATGATGGCTAAATCGATTTGATTTGAAAGAGCAAACTTCACAACGTCCAAGACATCGCTTGCATCCAGTTCGGGTTCTGTTCGAACTTCTTGCGCAATTCCTGCATTGCCGGGAGCGACAATTATGTCTGCGGCTGGAGTTCCGGTTCTGATCAAGGCTTTGGTTATCGCGTGTTCGCGAGCCCCACCGCCAAGAATCAGAATCTTCATTCTTCAAGTTTAGCGAGGCGTAATTTTGCAATCACAAGGATGCCGAAGCAACAAGCAACTTATGACTTGCGAGGAGGAAGCTTGATGCCGTACTTGGCAGCCACATCATCAAGGCTGTGGTACACGCCGTTATCTTCACGAATGCGCTTTTCGGCAATGGCTTCGAGTTCGCGCCATTCCTCTTCTTCTTCAAGAAAACGAAGTCTCTCGAGCAGAGAGATGTCGACAATGGCGGCAACGGGCTTGTTGTGGTTAAAGATGATCTGAACCTCACCGGCCTGGGCTTTGGCGATGGTAGCTGAGGCCGAACGGCTGACTTCAGACACCGAGATTAGGCTTTGCAAGTTGATTTCCACCTGTTCTCCCCTCGAGATTTATACGCATAAAATTACGCTAAATAGTGAGCATAATCAAGGGGAAGTCAAGTCTTCTCTACTTCCCGCCATCCGTGAACTGCTCGAGAGAATCTGTGCAAAACCTAGGCGAGAATGAACCTGTGCGCAGAAAAGTCAAAGTCATCGAGGGCCAGCAAGCCGTCGCAATGGTGCGGTCTGGAGACCAGTCGCAACTCGCGACAGCCGTGCGCTACCTTCTCGAAGAGCTCGGTAACCGCGCCGAGGGCAACACAGTTGAGGTTCGTGTGCCGCCATTTGGTGCCGTGCAGTGCATCGAAGGCCCGCGCCACACCCGAGGCACCCCGCCGAACGTAATAGAGATGTCGCCAGAGACCTGGTTCGCGCTCGCCGTTGGCGATCTAGGCTGGGATGCCGCCGTGGCTGCCGGTTCGATTCATGCCTCTGGAACCCGCGCCGAAATAAAAGACCACCTTCCGCTGGTTTAATGGTTTCGTGGCTAAACCAACCGAAAAGACCAGCACCGCGCTCGTAGACATTCGCAGAGCGCCGAAGTTCATCCCGTTTGTAGCTACCGCCGCGGCAATCGGCTTCGTTGTCTCGGCAATCACCGCCTGGGTTACTGCAGCCCCTGGTAACTTCTTCGGTTACGTGATCGTGTGGGGAACCATACTGTTCGCGTGCGTGGGTTTGGTCTTCGCCGTCTTGCTCGAGGCATTTTTTCGGGCTCGTAGCAAGCGCATCGAAGCAACTAAAATAGAGGGGTAGCGAAGACTGGTTCTTCGCCTAACGCACTCACAACGACAGGAATCTGCCCTTGCTTAGAGGCGATGGACGTCTGAATTTCGATCTCGCGATCAGCGATGACGATGAGAAAGCACCACAGGATCAGTGCGGCGTATTCGGCGTATGGGCTCCAGGTGAAGAAGTAGCGAAACTCACATTCTTTGGTCTCTACTCTTTGCAGCACCGCGGTCAGGAATCCGCCGGTATCGCAACTTCTAATGGCGAAAAAATCCTGGTCTACAAAGACATGGGTTTGGTTTCGCAGGTTTTCAGCGAGAGCGCTCTCGAGTCACTAGTCGGTCACATCGCGGTTGGTCATAACCGATACTCGACAACCGGTGCATCTTCTTGGAGAAATGCGCAGCCAACTCTAGGTCGCACTGCTTCGGGCACGGTTGCGCTCGCGCACAACGGAAACCTAACTAACACCGCCGATTTGCTGCAGCTGTTGGCCGAGCGTTATCCAGATCAAAAAGCCAGCGAGATCACCGCCGGCAACACAACCGATACAGCTGTGCTGACCGCGCTGCTAGCTGGCGATCTAGATCACACACTCGAAGCAACCGCACTCGAATTGCTGCCGAACGTCAAAGGCGCATTCTGTTTGGTATTCATGGATGAGAGCACGCTCTACGCAGCTCGCGACCCACAGGGTGTTCGCCCGCTGGTTTTGGGCCGTCTAGAACGCGGATGGGTTGTGGCTTCAGAGACGGCCGCTCTCGACATTGTTGGCGCGTCGTTCGTGCGCGAGGTTGAACCGGGTGAACTGATTGCGATCGACGAAAACGGTTTGCGTTCAACGCGCTTTGCAGAAACCAAGCGTGCGGGTTGCGTATTCGAATACGTTTACCTGGCTCGACCAGACACGACCATCAACGGTAAGAACGTCTACGACGCCCGCGTCGAGATGGGCCGCACGCTTGCGCGCGAGTATCCGGTTGAGGCGGATCTTGTAATTCCAACTCCCGAGTCGGGCACCCCGGCGGCCATTGGCTTCTCGCAAGAGTCGGGCATCCCATTTGGGCACGGTCTCGTCAAGAACTCCTACGTTGGCCGCACATTTATTCAGCCTTCGCAAACAATTCGTCAGCGCGGAATTCGCCTGAAACTTAACCCACTCAAAGAGGTAATCAAGGGCAAGAGAATAATCGTCGTCGATGATTCGATTGTTCGTGGCAACACCCAGCGCGCGCTCGTGCAAATGCTGCGCGAAGCGGGAGCCGCAGAGATTCACGTGCGTATCTCGTCACCGCCAATAACCTGGCCGTGCTTCTATGGCATCGACTTCGCAACCCGTGCCGAGCTCATTGCAACCGGCATCGGTGTTGATGATGTGCGTGCCTCAATCGGTGCCGACACCCTGGGCTATCTATCCAAGGATGGAATGGTCGCGGCCTCGGGTCAGAGCGAGAACACACTATGCACGGCTTGCTTCACCGGAAGCTACCCGATTGAGCTGCCGACAGAAGATCGCCTTGGCAAGAATTTGCTCGAGCGACCAGCGGCAGCATGCGAGCCGGGCCCAGATAGTGAAATAGATCGTCTGGTGCGCGAGCAACACGAAACTCTGAACGACTAGGGCCGTAGCAGATGAATGACGCATACGCGGCTGCTGGAGTCGACACTCACGCGGGTGATCTCGCAGTTGAACTAATGAAGCGTGCGGTTAGCGCAACGCACAACGATTTAGTTGTCGGCGGTCTCGGCGGATTCGCTGGAATGATCGACGTTTCGTTTATCAAGAACTATGAGAAGCCACTGCTTGCAACATCAACCGATGGTGTTGGCACAAAGGTTGCAATTGCGCAGGCAATCGACAAGCACGACACAATTGGTCAAGACCTGGTTGGCATGGTTGTCGATGACATTGTTGTCGTCGGCGCGAAGAGTTTGTTTATGACTGACTACATCGCCTGCGGAAAAGTTGTTCCAGAACGAATTGCAGATATTGTTCGCGGCATCGCCGAGGCCTGCGCCTCTGTTGGTGTTGCTCTCGTCGGTGGCGAAACGGCAGAACACCCAGGCTTACTCGCCCCAGATGACTACGACGTTGCCGGTGCTGCGGTTGGCGTGGTTGAGGCCAGCAAACTGCTCGGCCCGCAAAACGTGAAGGTTGGCGATGTCGTGCTCGGCATGCAGTCGAGCGGCTTGCACTCAAACGGCTACTCGCTGGTTCGAAAGATTATTGCCGACTCGGGGCTCGACTACCGCAAGACGGTGGCCGAGTTTGGCTCAAAGATCCTGGGCGAGGTGTTGCTCGAGCCAACCCGCCTCTACACTGGCGTGCTCAACGACCTGCTGGAATCAGACCTCGGCGCTTCGGTTAGGGCCATGAGTCACATAACCGGTGGCGGCATCGCGGCCAACCTGGCGCGCGTATTGCCGCAGGGCGTTGCTCTCGATGTTCACCGCGCGACCTGGTCGCCGGCAGAAGTTTTCAGGGTTTTAGCCAGCTGGGGCAAGTTCTCGCTCGAGTCAGTTGAGGGCACCTGGAACCTGGGTCTTGGCCAAGCTCTTGTTGTTTCTGCAGCCGACGCCGACGCAATTGCGGCAAGCCTCACAGCAGCGGGCGTGCACACCTGGACTCTCGGCGAAATCGAAACCGCACCTAGCGATCTTTCTTCATATGTGCACGGCGCAAAAGGCGTTGATGGCGGCGCGGTTCGTTTGGTTGGCGACTACAGCTAAGTCGCAAAACTAATCGGTGTAAAAGTTCACCTGACCGCGAACCCAAAC
>CAZDKF010000072.1:0-600 GCA_964505955.1 uncultured Rhodoluna sp.
ACCGGTGAGCCACTGCCACAGGAATGGATCGACAACCTAAAGCGCGCCGAAACCTTCAACCAAGGTCACGCGACCGTTGCCTACCTAGCAGCGTCTGTTATCGACCTCGCCTGGCACGAACTTGGGCCAGACGAGATTCCAACCGACGTTGAGGCTTTCGAAGCCAAGGCACTTCAAAACTACGGCCTCGACTTCGACCTAGTGCCAACCCGTTATCGCAGCACCTACTTCTCGCACATCTTTGCGGGCGGTTACTCGGCGGGCTACTACGGCTACATCTGGTCTGAGGTTCTCGACGCCGACACGGTCGACTGGTTCAAGAACAATGGTGGCCTAACCCGCAAAAACGGTGACCACTTTAGAAACGAACTGTTGTCGCGCGGCGGAACCCAAGACGCATTGCAACTGTTTAGAAACTTCAGAGGCAAAGACGCATCGATTGAGCCACTGCTCAAGCGTCGCGGCCTTCTCTAAATTCGAAAGAGAAAACCGTCGCCTTTTTAGGCGGCGGTTTTCTTGCGTTTGGCCAACCACAGCCAGACAACAACACCGGCAACCAGCGCCCAGAATGCCGGGCCAATCGAGTATGCCGTGAAGCCT
>CAZDKF010000072.1:610-5823 GCA_964505955.1 uncultured Rhodoluna sp.
CTGACGATGCCACCAGAAATGCGATTACGGCTGGCAGCCTGAGTTCTGGCTCTTCGACAATCGATGAAAGCG
Organism: uncultured Rhodoluna sp.; assembly: GCA_964505955.1. Lineage (GTDB taxonomy): Bacteria > Actinomycetota > Actinomycetes > Actinomycetales > Microbacteriaceae > Rhodoluna. Next base: position 683 of record CAZDKF010000072.1, read on the forward strand.
CGCCAATCATTGTTGCAAAGAGTGCCAGACCGGCACCCGCCAAAATGATTTCTCTCGGTGCCTGAATTACAAAAGAAATTGAGGCACCCGCGGTGAGCGCTAAGAGCAGATAGACGACTCCTCCGCTTACCGAAGCGATCCAGCGCTTACCGGCATTTTTGTGCGCCTGCTCATTTGCATTCAGCGCAGCGGTTATTGCTGCGAGATTGGTTACGAAGCCGCCAAAGAAATTTGCAATTAGAGAACCGAGACCGGTTGCCAGCATTACCGGTCTAAACGGAACCTCGTAGCCGAAACTCTTCATGATGGCGATGCCGGGAATGTTCTGGCTTGCCATTGTCACGAGGTAAAGCGGTATACCGATTGAAATAATCGCGACAAGGGAAAACTGGGGAGCAACCAGTTGTGCGGCAGGCAAAATATCTTCGAACGGAATCGTGATTTTCAGCTCGATTGCCGTCAGGCCAAAAAGCACGATCATTGCGATTGGCGTTGCCCACACCTGAGCAAGTTTGTAGAGCACCAACCAAACCAAAATCGCTGGGAAAACGACCAACGGAAACTGACCTGCAGCGCTGAAAGGTGCGATGCAGAAGCTAAAGATGACTCCCGCAAGCATGGCACTGGCGATTGGCTTCGGTATCGAGGTGACCAGTTTTCCGAGAGCAGGCCAGAGACCGGTCAAGGCAATCAAGAGCGAAGCAACAATAAAAGCACCAACTGCGGTTTCAAAGCCGAATCCGAGACCCCCGGCCGAAACTAAAAGGGCGGCTCCGGGTGTGCTCCAGACGATGCTAATCGGCATCTTATAACGCCAACTGAGAACTATTGAAAGCGTGCCGTAGAGCAAAAGCATGACGAATACGACAGAGACAATCTGTGATTGGGTGGCCCCGAGTGCCGAGAGGGCAGCTAGAACAACGCCTGTGCTAGCCGCCTGACCTGTGATCGAAGCCACGGTTCCTGCAAGAATCGGTGCTCTGAGTCGAAGCCCGCTAGCTGGCATTTGGGTTGCCTAGGCTGATTTTTCTTGGCGACTGCTCTTGAAAGGAAGAATCGCCGGTGCCGACTTGCTTTCGACAACATCGCGCGTGATGCGCACAATACCCTGAACCGCGCTGCCTGGAATCTCGTACATTATTGGACCAAGAATTTCTTCAAGGATCGCTCGAAGACCACGAGCGCCAGTTTCGCGAAGAACGGCCATGTCTGCAATCGCCTCGAGAGCGTCTTTGTCAAACTCGAGCTCGAAGCCGTCGAGCTCAAACATTCGCTGATACTGCTTGGTAAGCGCGTTCTTTGGAACAGTCAAAATCTGCATGAGCGCGCTTCGGTCGAGTTCATTGACGGTTGCGATGACAGGCAAGCGACCGATGAACTCTGGAATCAAACCGAACTTGCGCAGATCTTCTGGCTGCACCTCTGAGAAAATCTCGGCTGCGTCTCCCTTGGCGAAAATCGGTGAGCCGAAACCAATTCCCTTTTTGCCGGCGCGAGCAGAAATGATTTCCTCAAGACCGGCAAATGCTCCGGCAACAATGAACAAAACGTTGGTGGTGTCGAGCTGAATGAACTCTTGCTGCGGATGCTTGCGGCCACCCTGAGGAGGTATTGAGGCAACTGTGCCCTCAAGAATCTTCAGTAGCGCTTGCTGAACACCCTCGCCAGAAACGTCACGGGTTATTGAAGGGTTCTCAGCCTTGCGAGAAATCTTGTCGATTTCATCGATGTAGATAATTCCGGTCTCGGCGCGCTTCACATCGCCATCGGCTGCCTGAAGCAACTTCAGCAAAATATTCTCGACGTCTTCACCGACATAGCCGGCCTCGGTGAGTGCTGTTGCGTCTGCAACCGCAAAAGGTACGTTTAGTCGCTTGGCCAAGGTCTGAGCCAGATAAGTCTTGCCGCAACCGGTCGGGCCGATCATCAGAATGTTCGACTTGGCTATCTCGATTTCGTCGTGAGCTTTGCCGGCAGTGGTTAAGGTGCCACGCGAGCGAATTCGCTTGTAGTGGTTATAAACGGCAACCGAGAGTGCTTTCTTGGCCTGATCTTGACCGATCACGTACTCGTCGAGAAAACCTTTGATCTGACGTGGTTTTGGCAGGTCAATCTCGTCGACCTGCTTTGGGGCTTGGCCGAGCTCCTCTTCGACTATCTCGACGCATAGGGCGATGCACTCGTCACAAATGAATACGCCTGGACCAGCAATCAGCTTGCGAACCTGCTTCTGCATCTTTCCGCAGAAAGAGCACTTGAGCAGGTCGCTCGATTCGCCCAGTTTGGTCATGAGAAAACTCTAACCGCGCAAAGCAATAAAGCGGGGCAAGTTAGCCCCGCTTTCTCGCTTGTTTGCCACTTATTACGCGTTTTTGCGCGAACCCAGAACCTGATCAATCAGACCGTATTCAAGTGCTTCGGGCGCGGTCAAAATCTTGTCGCGGTCGATGTCGCGGTTCACCTCGGCAACGGACTTCTTTGAGTGCTTAGATAGCGTCTCTTCTAGCCAGGTGCGCAAACGCAACATCTCTTTGGCCATGATCTCGATGTCAGATGCCTGACCCGGGCCACCGCCAGAAGAAGGCTGGTGAATCATGATGCTGGCGTTCGGCAAAGCCAAACGCTTTCCGGGAGCACCAGCGGCTAGCAACACGGCGGCTGCAGATGCGGCCTGCCCCAAGCAAACGGTTGAAACCTGCGGGCGAATGTACTGCATGGTGTCGTAAATTGCGGTCATCGCCGAGAACGAACCACCGGGTGAGTTGATGTACATCGTGATGTCGCGATCTGGGTCTTGCGACTCAAGCACCAAGAGCTGCGCCATGATGTCGTCGGCAGAAGCGTCGTCAACCTGAACACCCAAGAAGATGATGCGGTCTTCGAACAACTTGTTGTACGGGTTCTGTTCGCGGTAACCGTAAGAGGTGCGCTCGGTGAAGCTCGGGAGAATGTAACGAGACTCTGGTGAGGTGAATTTGTCTTGCATGGTCTCTCCTAGTTGGTTCCGATGCCGGTTGCCGAACCAGCAAATTCACGGATGTGATCGATGAAGCCATACTCGAGAGCTTCCTGAGCGGTGAACCAGCGGTCGCGATCTCCGTCGCGCTCAATCTGCTCGACGGTCTTGCCGGTCTGCGCTGCGGTTAGCGAAGCCAACTGACGCTTCATTGACATGATGAGCTCAGCCTGAGTCTGAACGTCTGAAGTTGTTCCACCGAAACCACCGTGTGGCTGGTGCAAGAGAACGCGAGTGTTCGGGGTTGCATAGCGCTTGCCCTTGGTTCCTGATGAAAGCAAGAACTGACCCATCGATGCGCACATGCCGATGCCAACCGTAACGATGTCGTTTGGCACGTACTGCATGGTGTCGTAGATTGCCATACCGGCCGTTATCGAACCACCCGGTGAGTTGATATACAAAAAGATGTCTTTGGTTGAGTCTTCGGCTGCGAGCAACAGAATCTTTGCGCAAATTTCGTTTGCCATGTCGTCGCGAACTTCGCTGCCGAGCCAAATGATGCGCTCGCGCTGAAGGCGCTCGAATGTGCTGTGACGCTCGAACATTCCTGGGGTTAGGTGATCAGCCATTTCTTCCTCATTTCAATGCACTCAGACTGCTATCTGTCGAGGTGCCCCATAAGGCTAACTGCCAAGCATCAAAATGCTTGGCAGTGTTCGCCATCGGCTTATCCCGACGAAATAGCGCTACTAGTTGTGGTCGTGACCAGCGTGGTCGTCGGCCATCGGCGCGTCAGACTTGGTGAAGGTCGAGATGTCAACCTTGCCCTTGCTGTCGCTTACCTCGGTGGTTTCAAGCACAAGCGACAGAGCCTTGCGGCGAGCCACCTCGGCCACGAACGACGGAATCTGGCCGTTCTGGTCGATGATCTTGATGAATTCGTTTGGGTCCATTCCGTAAGACTGTGAAGCCTGAACCAGGTACTGCATAAGTTCCTGCTCGTTGACCTTGACGTTCTCGGCAAGAGCAATCTCGTCAAGAATCATCTGAACCTTGAATGACTTCTCGCTCTGGGCGGTAACCTCGGCGCGGTGCTCTTTGTCTTCTAGACGGCCTTCGCCCTCGAGGTGGCGGTTCACATCAGCCTCAACCAATTCGTCGGAGACTGCAACGGCGATCTTCTCGACTAGCAAATCGGTTAGCTTGTCGCGTGCCTCTAAGCCCTGGTTGTAAACCTTTGATTCTTTGAGCTGCTTCTCAATGTCGTCTCTAAGTTCCTTCAAAGTGTCGAACTCAGAAGCCATCTGCGCAAAATCGTCATCGGCCTTCGGAAGCTCGCGCTCCTTGACGGCAGTCAAGGTAACCGAAATCTCTGACTCTTCGCCGGCCTTTTCGCCACCGACGAGCTTCGACTTGAAAGTCGTGCTCTCGCCAGCGGTGAGTGTGTCGAGCGCTTCATCGATGCCGTCGAGCAAGTTGCCCGAGCCCACTTCGTAAGAAATACCCTGAGCCTCGTCGATTACTTTTCCGTCGATAGATGCCGCGAGGTCGATAGTGGTGAAGTCACCCTTCTTAACTGGGCGATCGACAGTCTTTAGAGTTCCAAAACGTGAGCGAAGAGTGTCTAGCTCAGCGTCGACCTCCTTGGCATCGACCTTGATGTCGGCAACTTTTACCTTTAGGTTCTTGTAGTCGATTAGTTTGATCTCTGGACGAACCTCAACCTCGATCTCGATAACGAGGTCGCCATCCCAGGTGTTCTCATCTGGAGTCTTCTTGATGTCTGCCTTCGGCTGACCGAGAACGCGAAGATTGTTTTGCGCGACTGCCTCGCGGTAGATGCGGTCGAGTCCGTCGTTGATTGCGTGTGCCATGATTGCAGGCTTGCCAACGCGCTTTTCAAGGATGGCTGGTGGCACCTTGCCCTTGCGGAAACCAGGAATGTTGACCTCTTGAGCGATGTGCTCGTAGGCGTGGTCGAGGCTCGGCTTCATGTCGACAGGGCTTGCTTCAATGACAAGCTTTACGCGGGTCGGCTTGATGCGTTCAACGGTGGTTTTCATGAACCTTCTCCTGAAAAAGGCCCGCGACGCATCGCAAGCTGGGTTTTATTCGAATCACTTAAACAACAGTGGTCGGGATGACAGGATTTGAACCTGCAACCCCCTGTACCCAAAACAGG
>CAZDKF010000073.1:0-4936 GCA_964505955.1 uncultured Rhodoluna sp.
CCGAGCACCATGGCTGGGTCTGGGCCAAAGTGGTAGGTGTAGTCCTCCATAAACGAGGTTCCGCCACCGGCAGGAGTCATGCTCTTGAGAATCGCACCGAGTGCACTGGTCTTCCAGTCGCCCTCACCACCGAAGCCATAGCCGTCGGCCATGAGTCGCTGAACCGCGAGGCCAGGCAGCTGGCGAAGCTCGCCCAGATCTTCGAAGTTGCTCGTGAAGGCGTTGAAGTCGCCGGCCTCGAGAATCGAGCGCAGAGCGATTTCGATCTTCGCTCCGTAGACCAGTGAATCGTGGCGAGCGCCGCCCTTGCGCAACTCAGCAACCACGTCGTATTCGCGCTCGTAGACCTCGCATAGGGCTTCTGCGGCCGAGTCAGAGACCTTCGCCACCGCTTCGACGAGAGTGTTTACGCCAAACTGCTCAATCGACATTCCGAACTGCATCTGGGCCGAAACCTTGTCGCCATCGGTCACCGAAACGTAGCGCATGTTGTCGCCAAAACGAGCCAGCTTGAGGTTCTGCGAGGTGTGCCAGCCGATCGTGGCATAGGCCCAAGCGGTGATGTGACTGCCGACGGTCTTTGACGCCGGTTCGCCGACCACGATTTTGCGAGCAACCGACATGCGGCTTACCATGTGCGCATACTCTCGGTCTCCGTGAGCAGCCTGGTTGAGGTTCATGAAATCCATGTCGATGGTTGCCCATGGCAGCGATTGGTTCGCCTGGGTGTGCAGGTGTAGCAATGGCTTCTGAAGTGCGTCGAGGCCGGCAATCCACATCTTGGCTGGCGAGAAGGTGTGCATCCAAGTGATCACACCAACGCAGTTGTCATCGGCCGAGGCATCGAGCATCTGACGTCGAATCGCATCTGGAGTCTTGAGCACTGGCTTCCAGACAAACTCAACCGGAGCCGAAACGTTCTTTTGCAATTGCTCGAGAACGGCCTTCGATTGCTCGGCAACCTGCTTCAAGGTTTCTTCGCCATAGAGCGATTGGCTTCCGGTTAGAAACCAGATTTCATACTTCTTATTCACTTTTGCCATTCTGTTAGACGCCTACTTGCGGCGCTTGCTCCATACGTCGAATGCAACTGCAAACAGAAGCACAAGGCCCTTGATGAACATCTGAGAGTCGATGCCGACCGAGTTTAGGTTCATGCCGTTACCGAGCACACCCTGAATCATGCCGCCGATCATCGAACCGGTTACTGTTCCGACACCACCCTGAACCGCAGCACCACCGATGAATACCGATGAAATTGCGTCGAGTTCAAAACCGTCACCGGCCTTTGGCACAGCCGAGTTCATTCGAGCTGCAATCAGAATTCCCGATAGCGCGGCTAGCGCACCCATGTTGACGAACAACCAGAAGTTCACGCGACGAACGTTGATTCCTGAAAGCATCGCTGCGTTTAAGTTTCCACCGATTGCATAGATGTGGCGACCGAAGGTGGTTTTGTTCATGATGAGGCTGTAAATGACGATTAGGAAAATCATCAGAATCAGTAGGTAAGGAATTCCATTAGCGCGAGCAAGCTGAAAACCAACGCCACCAATCATCACGGTTAGTAGGGCGTTCTTCACCAAGAACCAGACCCACGGCTCGATTGCCTGTCCATACTTGGCACGACCACGACGAGTGGTGACCTCTCTCCACCAGAGCGCAAGGATGCCCACAGCAGTCAGCACGAGAGCGGCCGCGTTCAGGTCAACCGGGAAACCAAGGGTGGCCCCGAGAGTGTTCTCTTTGTCGAAGAAGCCATTACCGATAGCCCTGAACTCATCTGGAAACGGCCCGATGTTCGAGTTCTGCAGGGTCATCAGGGCTAGGCCTCTGAAGATCAACATGCCGGCAAGGGTCACGATGAAGGCTGGAATGCCAACATAGGCAACCCAGAAGCCCTGCCAGACGCCCACGAGTGCGCCAACCAGAATTGCCGCAATAATGCCCACAAACCAAGGCATAACTGGCAACCATTCCCAGCCATCTTGCTCGAGCGGTCGCACAACGAAGACACCGGCCACGGCACCGATGAAGGCGGCAATCGAACCGACCGAGAGGTCGATGTGGCCGGCGATAATGACCATAACCATGCCGATAGCTAGAACGAGAATGTAACCGTTCTGCATCACCAGGTTTGAGACGTTGTCTGGGGTAATGCTGGCAGCACCCGGAGTGGTGGCAGCAAAGAAGATGATTAGACCGATGAGAGCTAAGAAGATTCCGTTCTGACGAAGGTTGACACCTTCGAGTCTCGAACGCAGGTTATCCATGAATGATTCTTTCTTTGTATTCTGCATTGACATGATTAGTGGCCCTTCTCGGTTGTCATGTACTTCATCAATAGTTCTGGCTTGAAGTCTTTCTTTTCAACTTCGCCGGTGATTCGGCCTTCAGAAATTGCGTAAACGCGATCGCAGATGCCAAGCAACTCTGGTAGCTCGCTCGAAATCACAATCACGCCTTTTCCTGAATCGGCCAAGTTTTGAATGATGGTGTAAATCTCGTACTTCGCACCGACGTCGATGCCGCGGGTTGGCTCATCGAGAATCAAGATCTCGGGCTTGGTGTTAATCCACTGGCTGAGCACAACCTTCTGCTGGTTTCCACCAGACAACTTGCCGACGACCGAGTTCACAGACGGAGCTTTGATATTCATGCTCTCGCGGTACTCAGATGCCACAACAAATTCTCGGTTGTCATCGACAAGACCGCGCTTCAAGAAGTCTTTCAACGAAGCCATGGATATGTTGCGCTTAATGTCGTCAATCAGGTTTAGGCCGTAACGCTTGCGATCCTCGGTGGCATAGGCAATTCCGCTGTCGATAGCGTCGCGAATTGTCGAGACCTTGGCCTCCTTGCCGTTGATGAAGACCTTGCCGCTGATTTTTGAACCCCAGCTGTGACCAAAGATACTGCGAGCCAACTCGGTGCGGCCCGCTCCCATGATTCCGGCCAAACCGACGATTTCGCCCCTGTGCACCTTGATGTTGACGTTATCGACAACAACTCGGCTGGTTTCCTCTGGGTGATGAGCTGTCCAGTTTTCGACCCTAAAAATCTCTTCGCCAATTGTGGCGGTGTGCTGCGGGTAGCGGTTTTCCATCTCGCGACCAACCATGCCCTTGATGATTCGCTCCTGGTCGACTTTGCCGCCGGCCATGTCTAGGGTCTCAATAACCTTGCCGTCGCGAATGATTGTGGTCTTGTCTGCAATTGAGGCGATCTCGTTCAGCTTGTGCGAAATGATGATGCAGGTGATGCCCTGGCCTTTGAGGTGACGCAAAAGGTCGAGCAAATGCGCCGAGTCTTCGTCGTTCAGTGCGGCCGTGGGCTCATCGAGAATCAGAAGTTTTACTCGCTTCGAGAGTGCCTTGGCGATTTCTACAAGCTGCTGCTTGCCGACGCCGATCTCTTTGATCTTTGTGTCAGGGCTCTCGCGAAGGCCAACACGGGCGATAAGTTTTTGTGCCTCTTGACCGGTCTTATTCCAGTCGATCAGGCCGAAACGCTTGATTTCGTTGTTCAGAAAAATGTTCTCTGCGATTGAGAGATATGGGCTGAGCGCTAACTCCTGGTGAATGATGACGATGCCCTTGGCCTCGCTGTCACGCAAGTTTTTGAAAGAGACAACTTCGCCTTCATAGACGATATCGCCTTCGTAGGTGCCGTGTGGGTACACACCAGAAAGCACCTTCATGAGGGTTGATTTACCCGCGCCATTCTCGCCACAGATTGCATGGATGTGGCCGCGCTCAACGGTTAGTGAAACATCATCCAAGGCTCGCACACCGGGAAAAATTTTGGTGATTGATCGCATTTCGAGAATATTGTTGCTCACTCTGATACCGCCTTTGGTTGTGAAACTTTTGAAAACTGAAGCCTTAGTGTGCTTACCGGTGGGGTGCTATGCACCCCACCGGCTCGCGAGTACTACTTGTTATTAACCTAGGTCTGCCTCGGCAATGTAACCAGAGTCAATCAACAATTCCTTGTAGTTGTCTGTGGTGACGATGTACGGGGTCAATAGGTATGAAGGAACAGTCTTCACACCGTTGTCGTAGGTTGTGGTGTCGTTGGTCTCAGGGGTCTCGCCCTTGAGGATTGCGACTGCCATTGCAACTGCAACTGCAGCTAGCTCACGGGTGTCCTTGAAGATGGTCGAGTACTGCTCGCCAGCCAACATTGACTTAACCGATAGAACTTCTGCGTCCTGACCAGTAACGGTAGGTAGGTCAGCTGCGGTGTAACCAGCTGCGGTTAGAGACGCGATGATTCCGCGGCTTAGACCGTCATATGGTGATAGAACACCGTTAACCTTTGCGCCGCCCTTGTATGAACCAACAAGGATGTCGTCCATACGCTTCTGAGCAACTGCGCCGTCCCAACGGAGGGTAGCTACCTGAGTGAAGTCAGTCTGACCCGAACCAACAACTAGAACACCGCTGTCGATTAGTGGCTGAAGAACTGACATTGCACCGTTGAAGAAGAAGGTTGCGTTGTTGTCATCTGGTGAACCAGCAAACAACTCAATGTTCAATGGGCCAGCTGCGTTTGCGCCGTCTGCTGAAGTGCTGGTCTCAGAAGCGTATACGCCCATGCCAACTAGCATCGATGTTGCCTGAAGCACACCGACCTTGAAGTTGTCGAAGGTTGCGTAGTAGTCAACGTTTGCTGAGTCACGGATTAGACGGTCGTACGAGATAACAGGTACGTTGGCGTCTTTAGCTGCCTGAAGAACGTCAGTCAACTGGGTTCCGTCGATGGCGGCGATGATAAGAGCCTTAGCGCCCTTGGTCAGCATGCCTTCGAGCTGGGTTACCTGGGTTGGGATGTCATCTTCAGCGTACTGAAGGTCAACTGAGAAGCCGTCTGCCTCTAGAGCTGACTTGATGCTGTCACCGTCTGAGATCCAACGGGTTGATGACTGAGTAGG
>CAZDKF010000073.1:4946-5817 GCA_964505955.1 uncultured Rhodoluna sp.
TACACCAATCAGGCCGCCTTCTGCGGTCTCTGTGCTAGCACAACCGGTTAGGGTCGCGACTAGAAGAGCACCTGCGGCAACTGCGCCGAGTACTTTCTTGATCAATTTGGTTCCTTTCGGGATTGAATTGGACTTATGTGCCTTCCCTGATCGCGTCCATCTCGACCAGAAGCTTAAGAAAAATATGAGCGCTGAACCAAAGGATGACTGGCGGACAAAATCCATGTCATCCTCCTAAAGGTGAGCGCTCACATTTCCACTTCAAACTCTGCCACATTCCGCCCTGCAGGGCTGACCAAAACGGCTAATTTCCGTAAACGTTTTGATAACGAGTGTGTAAAGAATCGATATCGGCCTGGCTAATGGGCATTGGTTTGCCCAGCTGGCGAGCAATGAAGACCGTCTTGGCGGCGTCTTCGCACATAACGGCAGCCTTCACGGCATCCTTGCCTGTCGCACCGATGGTGAACACCCCGTGGCTTTGCATGAGAACGGCTGGCGAGCGGTGGCCGGTGAGGGTTTCGACTATGCCGCGACCGATGCTGTCATCACCGATCTTGGCAAAAGGACCAATCGGAATCTCGCCGCCAAATTCGTCGGCGATCGCCGTCAAAACACATGGAATCGGCTCGCCGATGGCGGCCCAAGCTGTCGCATAGTTGCTGTGGGTGTGAACGACTCCCCCCACCTCTGGCATGTTTCGGTAGACATATGCGTGAGCAGCGGTATCGCTCGATGGCTTGCGGCTGCCTTCAACCACGTTTCCATCTAGATCGCAGACAACCATGTCAACCGGTCTCAGCTTTTCGTATGAGATACCGGATGGCTTAATCACGAACAGGTCGGGCGACCCGTCTGCAAAAGTTATTCG
>CAZDKF010000074.1:0-5781 GCA_964505955.1 uncultured Rhodoluna sp.
TCATTCCTTCAGGGCCGCCAGCAACCAAAATAATGATTGCGGTTGTGAAGAGCGCAAGTACCTCAAGAACAATCAAGACACCGAGAACTTTTGCACCGACGTCTACAGCTAGAAGTGAAAGACCGGTGACAATCAACCAGGCAACAATTGCCCAGGCGTACCACGGCAAATCGATTGAGAATCTGGCGGCCATTTCGCCCGCCATTAGCCCACCGAAGAATCCGTAGATGGCCAACTGAATTGTTAAGTAAGCCACGATCGACGCAAATGCAGATGCGACACCGGCATTGGTTCCGAGTCCGCGACCTACGTATGCGAAGAACGCACCGGTGTTTGTGACTCTGCTGCTCATGGCTGTGTATCCAACGCTGAACAAGAGCAGAACGAGACCTACCGCAAGGTATGCACCCGGGGCTGCGGCGCCGTTTCCTGCAAGCATTGCTACTGGAACTGCACCAGTCATACCGACCAAGGGTGCAGATGCTGCTACGACGAAGAAGACGATCCCGAGAACACCGAGTCGACCCTTCTTTAGCTGTGTATCTGACATAAGTGTCTATCTCCTCATTGAGAAACGAATCGTTCGGGTATGAACGATTTCTCTAAGCGTGGCGAAAGGCCTTGCCCTTTGCAAGTTGACGTCCCGTAGTGGCGCGGCCTTAGCCGAATCGTTATAAATGGCCCAAATGCCGAATTATTCGGACACTAATGATTCAGTAGGGTTTTAGACATGAGCGAATTGCACGGATTCATTGCCCCACTGACCCCCACCGGCAAGAGCACCCTGGTGCCCAACATGCCGTGGTACTACTCAGGCACCTTGCTGACGGTCGAGTACCTAACCGACCCGGCCAATGTGCGCGCCATTTTGCCCGACGACATCGAGCTGGCCGACGAGCAGCCCGGAGCCGTTGCGATCATCTGGGCCGACTGGCAGAGCTGCAGCGAAGGCGGAGCCGAACTGCTCGATCCGATTCGCTCGCAGTATCTAGAAGCTTTCGTTGTCGTGCGATGCAAGCACAAGGGCGTCACCTATTCGAGGTGTGTTGCGATTTGGGTCACGAAAGACTTTGCAATCGCACGCGGATGGTTTCAGGGCTACCCGAAGAAACTCGGATCAGCACACGTCACAAGAATTTTCAATCACGGCAAGGCAACCCCGAAACTAGAAGCCGGCGCAAAAATCGGTGCGAGCCTTTCGGCATACGATCACCGACTAGCAAGCGCGGTTGTTACTTTGCGCGAACCGAGCGACACGAACGGATTTGTAAACGGCCACAAAATGTTGCACTCGCGATTTATGCCATCAATTGTTCCGGGTGCCGGCAACTCGATGGATCAGCTAATCACCATGGGTGGTGTCGATGCAGACCTAGGTCAAGCATGGGTTGGTGACGCCGAACTTACACTCGGCGATTCACAGTGGGATGAACTCAACTCGATTCTTCCGGTGAAGCAAATTCTTGCTGGATACTATCGAGAAGTCGGAGTGACTTTCAACGGTGGAACGCTCGTTGAAGATCGTTCAAAAAACAACTAGTTTCTAGAAGTCTGCGAAGTACTCGTTGATCTCCCACTGGGTAACATCGCGAGTCGACGGGTCTTCTACCGCTGCGTTGTAGCGTTCGATTTCGTCACGCTTCATAACCAGGTGCACGGCCACAAGCTCTTTTGCCATGTAAGTCTTGAAAGCCTCGTTGGCTTCGAGAGCGTCTAGTGCTTCTTTGAAAGTCACAGGCAAAATCGCGGCCGCCTCGTTGTCGTAAGCCATGCCCTCGGCGGGTTCTGGGCAAGCTAGCTTGCGCTTGATTCCATCGAGTGCGGCAGCCAAAACACTGGCTGTAACCAGATAGGGGTTAGCTGCCCCGTCGCCCACGCGAACCTCGAGCCTCGTTCCAGAGCCGCGCTCTGGCGGAACCCTGAGCATGCAACTGCGGTTGTCGTAACCCCAGTTGGCGCGGTAAGGCGCAAGAGTATCTGGGCCTAAGCGCTTGAAGGCGTTAACCGTTGGGTTGGTGAAAGCAGTCAGTGCGGCTGCGTTCGCAGTGATTCCTGCGATCATCTGCTTGGCGGTCTCAGAAAGATTGCCGGCACCGTCGTGCATCAGGTTGACGCCATTCATATCGGTAACCGAGAAGTGCAGGTGGAAACCGCTGCCGCCCTCGTCTGCCCAAGGCTTGCCAACAAAAGTTGCGTGCTGACCCGAACGGGCCACAACTTCTTTGATTGCGGTTTTAAACAAGAAGGTTCTGTCGGCTGCATCGAGCGCTTCGCTGTGCCAAAGGTTGATTTCGTACTGCGAAGGACTGAACTCGTGGTTGCCCGCAAACACCCCGATGTCGAGTTGGTCGAGCATGCGCAAGAGGTGCAAGAAAGTTCCGTGGGGGTCAACCAAAGTGCCTGATGTGTAAACGCGACCGGTGCGAGTTAGTGAACGCTTGTAGCCGCCATCCTCGGTGACGTCTGCGATGTAGAACTCGAGCTCCGGACCACACACCGGTTGCAAGCCGAGTGCGTTGTATTCTGCAACAACTTTGCGAAGCACCATTCGCGGTGACATCATGTTTTCGCTCATGTCTGGGTTGAAGGCATCGACAAGCACGTATGCAACTCCCGGCTCCCACGGCAATTCGTGAATTGTGCTCGGGTCGATCTGCGTGATGAGGTCTTGCAGGCCGTCAGAAGCGATGTTGTTTGCATCGAGCACGTCACCGCCGGTTGTGGTGACCCAGACTCCCTGACAGAAAGCTGGCCCGCTGTGCGCCGACTTGTCGAGTTGGCTGACCAGCATGTCTTTCGACCTGGTAATGCCAAGAACGTCTGAATACATGAAGCGAAGAACGTCAATTTCTCTTGATTGAAGATCTTTACGCAGGGCCACGAGGTCGTGCTTCATTGCAACTCCTAGATAACAAAAGAGCGCCCTAACCACATCGTTAGGACTCAAACGAAATAATAGCCCTAGGAGATACTTGCAAAAGCGAAGATTCTCAAAACGTTATGAAAGGCGAGCATGAAGGCCCTCTTCATTCAGCACGACCACGTGAGCCCAACCGGTCCCGTGTCTGAGCGCTTGCGCCACCACGGCTTTGAGATCGAAGAGCGCTTGGTAGTTTCGCAAGGCAACTTCGACAATCCAAACGTGCACTACGAGTTTCCAGACTTCAACGACTACGAAGTCATTATTCCGATGGGCGCCCCTTGGGGTGCCTGGGATGACGCCTGCATCGGAAACTGGCTCTTGCCAGAAATCGAGTGGATTCGTCAGGCGGTTAGAAGCGGCAAACCGGTTCTCGGAATTTGTTTTGGCGGTCAGCTGATTGCGCGTGCGATGGGTGGCTCGGTTGCTCCGGGAGCAAAAGGCGAAATCGGTTGGACATATATTTTCAGCGATCGACCAGACCTGGTTTCGAATGGACCGTGGTTTCAATTTCACTACGACCACTGGCAGGTTCCGCCGGCAGCAATCGAGATTGCTCGCAATCCGGTTTCTTCGCAGGCTTTCTTGATTGAAAACTCGCTCGCAATTCAGTTTCATCCAGAGCTAACTGCCGACGGGCTAAAGGGTTGGCTCGACTGGGGTGGTGACAAAAAGGTTTTGCAAGACGGTCAAGACCCGGTGGTTATGCAAAAGCAAACCGAAGCCGAAGACGCGGCAGCTCGCGAGAGAACTTTTGAGCTGGTCGACAACTTCTTGTCAAAAGTTGCAAAGCTGATCTAGCCAGAACGTACTACCGAAGTGTTACCTTCACCGGCATGCGCTTGATGCCGTGCACAAAGTTTGAACGCAAGAAGTCGACATCGCCCACCCGCTCAACTTTGTCGACGCGGCTGACCAGGTCTTCGAACATTACGCGCAGCTCGATGCGAGCCAACGCGTTGCCCAAACACATGTGCGGGCCACCACGACCGAAGGCCATGTGCTCGTTTGGGTTTCTGGTTACGTCAAACTTGTTCGGGTTCTCAAAGACGCTGTCGTCGCGGTTTCCAGACGCAAACCAAGGAACCACCTTCTGACCAGCCTTGATGTTCACGCCGTTTAGCTCGACATCCTTGGTAGCCGTTCTTCTGAAGTGATATACCGGACTCGCGTAGCGCAAGAACTCCTCTACCGCCCAAGGAATCAGGTCAGGTCGCTCTTGCAGCAGGGCCAGCTGATCTGGGTTATTGATGAGGTTGTTCATGGTGTGGCTAATTGTGTGGCGAGTGGTCTCGTTTCCGGCAACCACCAGCAGCAAGAAGTTGGTGTGAAAGTCGCGCTCGGTTAGCGCAATGCCATCTGACATCGGGCTGTTGATTAGAACCGAAACCAGATCTGTGCCGTCTTTGCCTTTGCGCTGACGAGCAAGTTCATCACCGTATGCAAAAACCTCGAGCGCGGCTGGCGACTTAAACGGAACCAAGCGATACTTTTCGCTCTCTGGGTCGCTAATTAAGACATCTGCATGCTCTGGGTCGTCGAACCCAATCATGCGGTTTCCCCACTCGATTAGCTGACCGGTGTCGCTCTCGGGAACATCGAGCAACTTTGCCAAAACCTGAATCGGAAAGTCTGCGGCAACTTCTTCAACGAAATCAAACTCACCTTTTGCAAATGCGTTGTCGAGTGTCGTCGCGGTTAGACCGCGCAAGAAAGTTTCATACTTGGCGACTGCCTGCGGAGTGAACTGTCCCTGCAGCAATCTGCGAAGTGCACGGTGGCGAGTGCCGTCGGTTTCGAGAAGTGAACGACGCGCCTCTTCTTGTTCGGCGTCAACCTCTTCGAGATTGGTGAAGCGTTCGCTCGTGAAAGTGTCTGAATCGCGAAGCACCTTCACGATGTCGTGGTAGCGAGTTACCGAAAAGAAGCCGCTGTTTGGTTTCTCTTCTTCGTTCCAGTGAATCGGAGACTCTCGTCTCAGATCTGCGCATAGCGACCAGGGTGCGCCGTTCTCAAAAACGTCGAGGTTGGCAAGAGTGATGCTCTTCATCGAGCTCTCCTTCGAGATTGTTCGGATGCGAATAATCTCAGATTAGCGAGTCGGGCATCCGTGTTTCGACAATTGAGCAAATAGTTATCATTCGGATGTAAACGACCTCGTGATTGCAACTTAGTATTGCTACAGCACGGAACGGCGCAGATAGGGGCTCAAATGGCTGGTCAACACACCCTCGCCGAGACCGAACGTCAGGTTTCTGAGCGCTTGGCGCACATGAACCTCGACTTTCAGGCCATGGCCGTGACCTCAAACCTATTCAGGGCCGCGAGCGCGGTTCGAAACCACCTGGAGCGCACGGTTTTGGCTGCCAGCGGCCTGTCTTGGACCGCCTTCGTGGTGCTCTGGGTCACCTGGATCTGGGAGCCGATCGAAACCCGACAGATTGCAGACGAGGGCGGCTTCTCGAAGGCAACGCTCACCGGCGTGCTCAACACCCTCGAGGGTCGCGGTTATCTGACCCGTGAAAAGAGCAAGGATGACGGCCGTCTGGTTTTGGTTTCTCTAACCGATAGCGGTCGCAAGCTCATGGATGGACTGTTTCCGGAGTTCAACAAGCAAGAGCAGAAAATCTCGAGCGTCGTAGACGAGAAGAACCAGACCCTGTTCGCAGACATGCTTCGCGCGGTAACCGCATTTACCGAAGCTCAGTAGTCACCATGCGGTGCAAATAATTTAGCTGCAGCCGCAGCTTTAGATTGCTTTCGCTTTAGCCGCTTCGCTAACAAACTTCTCAAAGATTTTCGCCTGCGGGTCGTCGGTGTTCCAGTTGTCTTCGGGGTGCCACTGCAATCCAAAGGCCCAT
>CAZDKF010000075.1:0-5713 GCA_964505955.1 uncultured Rhodoluna sp.
TCCATGAAAGCCACTCCTAGAGTTCCGGCAGTAAGTAGAACAAAACTCGACCACAAGACGATGCGCGAGTTTAGAGACCACTGAGCCGACATCCAGTATTTTGGTTCCTTTTTCAATAGGGCGTAGACCTTCAGTTTCAGACGATCGCGAATTTCGACCAAGACCGGAAAGCCGAGGCTCGCAAGAAAAACGGTGACAAAAACCGGAACGATAATCCAACCGTCTCGGGCAAAGCCCATCAGGCTATCTGAGTAAAGGGCAAAGCCCGCATTGTTAAAACTCGCAATCGAGTGAAAGAGACCGTGTCCGAGTGAATCTTGCCAGCTGTATTTGTATTCGGTCATAAATCGCACAAAGAGAAAGACAAATAGTACGGCTTGAAAACCGAGCATCATCTTCGCGATGTTTTTCAAGAGCGACTTAATGTCGGGGGCAACAGCAAGTGATGACTCCGAAGAAGTTGTCATCTTGTTCTTTAGTGAAATGCGGCCCTCGAGCAGATAGCCAACTAGGCTTGCGAAACCAACGATTCCGAAACCACCGACTTGAATTAGCAATCCGATGATTAGGTGACCCCAAAACGACCAGTGGGTCTCGGTGTCTAGCGTGCCGAGGCCGGTAACGGTAACAGCAGAGGTCGATGTGAACAGGGCGTCAACAAATCCGGTTGACTTTCCAGGCGCGGCCGCCAACGGCGTCATAAGAAGAAATGTGCCGATGAGAATTACCGCTGTGAAAGCAATCGCTACAAGTTGCGAGGGGTGTAAACCTTTGCGGCTTAACATTTGCTAACCCCTTTCAGAGCCAAGAGCCATACTACTCCCGCATGCTCTAAAGGCAACCAGAGCCACCTTGGGGAATTGAACCCCAGACCTGCTCTTTACGAGGGAGCTGCTCTACCAACTGAGCTAAGGCGGCGAGTTGCGCGAAAGGCAACGTCGAAAGTTTACCTTTTGCACTGCGAGTGCGGCAGGGCATCGGGTTGACCGCTAGCAGTTCGGGTCGGTTGCCGGCACGACTCCGTCGATCAGATAGGCATCGACATTCTTGACGATGCAGGCGTTCGAACGACCGTAGGCAGTGTGACCCTCACCGTTGAAGGTAACCAGCTGGGCGTTATCGAGAATCTTGTTGGCAAGGTTCTGCGCCTGCCAGTAAGGGGTCGCCGGGTCGCCGGTGGTTCCAATCACAAGGATGGGTGCCGATCCCTTAGCCGCATAACTCTTTGGCTTGGCGGCAACCTTGTATGGCCACTGCTCGCATCCGAGTGCGCCGTTGAGCCAGTAGCGACCAAAGAATGGGCTGAGCTTTTGCAACCTGGCGTTCTGTGCCTTCATTGCCTTAGGGCTCGGGTCAGAGCGACCGTCGAGACACGAGACGGCTAGGTTGGCCTCGAGTTGATTCGAGCCGTAGGTTCCGTTGGTCTCTCTGTCGTTATAGAAGTCGGCCAACTGCAAGAACAGTGTGCCGTCACCGGCAAAGGCGTTTTTGAAAGCAGTGGTTGTGTACTGCCAGTATGTGTCGCTGTAGAGCGTCATGATCAAACCGGTGATGCCGCCAGAAATCGTCAGCTTGCGACCATTGAGGTCGGTGTTCAGCTCTTTGGTTTCGAGTTGCTTATACCAAGCTGTGATTCGCTTCATCGAGCTCTCGACTGTGCCCGTGAAAGGGCAGTTTGCTTTGTCGACTGTCAAACAGTGTTCGAGGTAGTTCTTGAGCGCTTGATCAAAAGCCTTGAGCTGGTTTGCGCTCTGATCTTCGTCGCTCACGGTTGGGTCGATTGCCCCGTCAAGCACGAAGCGACCAACACGTTCTGGAAAAACCGACGCATAGGTGGTTCCCAAGAAGGTTCCATATGAAAAGCCCATGAAGTTGAGCTTGCTTTCACCGAGAACCGCCCGGATGACATCCATGTCGCGGGCCGCCGAAACCGTGTCAACGAATCCAAAGATTTTGCCGCTGTTTTTCACGCAGGCGTCGATGAACTTCTTCATGGCTTTGCGCGACGCAGCCATCTCTGCACTTGAGCCAGGGGCACCGGGAGTGGTGCCATAGAGAAATTCGTCGGTGGCCTTCGGGCTGAGGCACTTAATCGGAGCGCTTCGCTTCACACCGCGCGGGTCAAAACCAACCACGTTGTAACGCTTGCGCACTGCTTCGCTGGCAACCTGGGCTGAAGCGCTTGCCACAAAGTCGATGCCCGAACCGCCGGGGCCACCTGGGTTCTCGACCAACCAGCCGAGGTCTGCGTCGCCAGTTGAGGCCAGGTAGTTGAGTGAAAGCTTGATTGATCCGGCCGCTGGCTTCTTGTAGTCAACCGGCACGTTGATGGTTGCACACTTGAGGTCTTCGCCACATTCTTTCCAGTTAACGCTCTGGGTATAGAAGGGCTTGAGCGCAACTGGCACGTTGTCAGAGACAGCCGAATCTGCTGGCGTCACGGCGGCGCATCCCGCCAAAAGCAGCGTGAAGGTTGCAAAAATGGCCGTGCTCTTCTTTGCTCTCATTATGACCTCTCGATTCAACAATTCTAAATTCACCGCTTGGTCTTGAGGTTCACGGCAAGTGCTTCGAGCACCATCAGGTCTTTGACGTTTGCAGCGATGCGAGTTCGCGCCAATTCGATCTGATGCAACTTCTCTAGAGATTGCTGTGCGGTCGAGCGCTGTGCCACAGAATCGATTTGCGATTTCAGCGACTCGTTTACAAGCGGCACACCGGCGCCAAGTTGCACCATGAGCACGTCCCTGAAAAGTGAAAGCAAGTCGACCAGAATTCGGTCGAGTCCATCGCGCAGCGATCGCGTTGCACGTTTCTTCTGCGATTCTTCGAGTGCTTTCACGTCGGCGCGCGCGTATGGCGGCAACTTCGAGGTGTCTTCAACACCGAGAACTCGCAATAGCTCTTCGCGCTCATCGGAATCGCGCTCTGCTGTCAACGCATCGGCATCGCGTCTTGCCAATTCAATCCAGCGCTCGGCGGTATAGACGGCATTGGTAACCGTATCGAGTGCCAGAGCCGCAACCAAAGTATCCTTGCGTCGCCCTCTCGCATCAACACTCGTGCCAAGGCGACGTGCCATGCCGATGTGACTCTGAGCTTCGGCAGCAACTGTCAATGCCAGAGAATGTTCAATCGAGTCACGCTCGACAAGCAACTTGGCGACTTCTTCAACCGAGGGTGTCTTTAGCGCGATGCGGCGAACTCGCGAGCGAATGGTCGGCAACATGTCGGCCTCGCTCGGTGCACACAGAATCCAAACTGTTCCGGCAGGCGGTTCTTCGAGAGCTTTTAGCAATACGTTTGACGAGCGCTCGGCCATGCGGTCAGCGTCTTCGATAATCATGATGCGATAGCGACCCATCGAGCCACCCATTTGAGCGCTGACCACTAGGTTGCGAACCTCTTCAATCGAGATGCCGACCTTTTCGGTGGTCAGCAAATTGATGTCTGGATGATTGCCCGACATGGCTAGAGTGCACGAGTGACAGGTGCCGCAGCCGCCATCCTGGCAGAGCAGCGCTGCGGCAAAGGCAACAGCCATGTTCGACCGGCCAGAGCCCGGCGGGCCAGTCATTAGCCAAGCGTGGTGAACCCCCGAGTCGCGGTTGCTAACGGCTTGTTCGAGTTGAGCAATCGCATCGCTCTGCCCAAAAAGTTCACGCCAAATTGGGGTTGGCATTACCCGAGTAGCCCTTGAACTCGCTCACGGATTTTTGCCTGCATGCTCTCGACGCTTTGCTCTGCATCGAGAACCAAGAAGCGTGCCGGTTCATCAGCGGCCATTTTTAGATATGCCTGGCGCGCCGATTCAAAGAACTCGATTTTTGCGCGCTCGAGTCGATCAGGTTCTGCGCCGGTGTTGCTTCTTCGGGCGGCAGCTTTGGCGGCATCTAGATCTAGCAAAACGGTTAGGTTGGGCAGCAAGCCATCAACGGCAAATAGCGAAAGGTCTCGCACCTGATTGAATCCGAGGTCGCGACCACTGCCCTGATATGCAACCGAAGAATCGAGGTAGCGATCTGTGACCACAACCTCACCCCTCTCGAGTGCGGGTCGAACTACGGTGGCCACGTGATGCGCGCGGTCTGCTGCAAACAAAAGTGCTTCTGCGCGCGGAGCGACCTCGCCCTTGCGATGCAGAAGCAATTCGCGAATCTCGCGACCGAGGTCTGTTCCGCCGGGTTCGAGAGTGCGGCATACAGTGCGACCCTGCTGATTTAAGAACTCCACGAGCAAATCGAGTTGGGTTGATTTGCCAACTCCATCGATTCCCTCGAATGAGATGAATAGACCTCTTGCCACGATTAAGCCTTCTTCTTTCGAGTTGCACCTTTTTTGACCACTCGGGTTGTTGTGGCGGTCTTGCGCGATCTCGAGGTCTTTGGTGGCGCTTCACCAGGCTCAACTCCCAGCTTCTCGCGACGAATCATCAGCAATTCAAAGGCACGATCGGGGGTCAACTCATCGAGCGGCTCTTCCTTAGGAACCGTCGCATTAACTACCCCATCGGTTACATAGAGCCCAAATTGACCGGTCTTGGCAACCACATTCATCTTCGACAGCGGGTCTTCTCCGAATTCCTTGAGCGGAGTGGCCGCGGTTCGCCTGCCTCCATACTTCGGCTGTTTGTATAGCTCTAGGGCTTGCTCGAGCGTGATGCCGAAGATTTCATCTTCGCTTGCCAGCGAGCGCGAGTCGGTGCCCTTCTTCATGTATGGACCGAACTTTCCATTCTGGGTCGTGATTTCTGTGCCAGTCTCAGGGTCGACCCCAACCACTCGAGGAAGCGACAACAACTTAACCGCGTCTTCGAAGGTGAAGGTCTCGGGAGACATCGACTTGAAAAGCGAAGCGGTCTTTTGCTTCTCGGCCTTTGGGTCGTCGAGCAACACGTATGGGCCGTAGCGGCCATCCTTGAAAAGAATGTCGAAGCCGGTCTCAGGATCTTGCCCCATGATTCGATCGCTGATGATTGGCGCATCGATTAGCTCTTGCGCTTTTTCAACCGTCAACTCGTCGGGTGCGAGACCCTCTGGAATGTTGACGATGCGGCGACCGTTTTCGTCTGCGCCTTCGCTGCCGGGTTCAACCATGGTCTCGATGTATGGGCCATACTTGCCGGTGCGAAGAGTGATGTTGTCTGCGATGTGAATCGAGTTAACCGCACGAGGGTCACTGTCGACAACGTTCTCGACGGTATGGTGCAACCCCTCGACGCCTTCGCCGCCGAAGTAGAAACGGTGCAACCAGGTGCTGCGATCAAGATCACCAGAGGCAATTAGGTCGAGATCTTCTTCCATCTGCGCGGTGAAAGCATAGTCAACGAGTCGCTCGAAGTTTTCTTCTAGAAAACGGGTGATGGTGAATGCGATCCATTCGGGCACGAGTGCCTGACCGCGCTTGGTTACATAACCCTTGCCGATGATTGTCGACATAATCGACGCATATGTCGAAGGGCGGCCGATGCCGTCTTCTTCGAGGGCCTTAACCAAACTAGCTTCTGTGTAGCGCGGTGGTGGCGAGGTCTGGTGGTCTTTAGCGAACACATCGATTGCCTTGAGTTTCTGACCAACCTCGAGCTTTGGCAGCTTCGATTCGCGCTCTTCGTTCTCGTCTTCTTCGCGGCTCTCGTCGTGCCCCTCTTCATAGGCAGCCATGAAGCCCTTGAAGGTCACCACGGTTCCAGAGGATGTGAACTCTGCCGGGCCGT
>CAZDKF010000076.1:0-5669 GCA_964505955.1 uncultured Rhodoluna sp.
CAATATGGCCGGCCGTGGAACCGACATCATGCTCGGTGGAAACGCCGAGTTCCTGACCGTTGCGGCCCTAAACAAACGCGGACTCAACGCCGAAGAGACCCCTGAGGAATATGAAAAAGCCTGGGCAGCCGAGTTTGAAAAGATCAAAGAGCAGGTAGCGCAAGATGCCGAGAAGGTTCTAGCCGCCGGCGGTTTGTATGTTCTCGGCACTGAGCGTCACGAATCTCGTCGAATCGACAATCAGCTTCGTGGTCGTTCTGGTCGACAAGGTGACGTCGGTGAATCGCGTTTCTACCTTTCGCTAACCGATGACCTCATGCGCCTGTTCAACTCGGGTGCTGCAGCCAGCATGATGAACCGTCCGGGTGTTCCTGACGACACGGCGATCGAGTCAAAGATTGTTAGCCGCGCGATTCAAAGCGCGCAGTCGCAGGTTGAAGGCCGCAACGCCGAGATTCGCAAGAACGTTTTGAAGTATGACGATGTCATGTCGCGCCAGCGTGAGGCCATCTACAACGACCGCAGGCACATCCTTGAGGGTGACGACATTCAGGCTCGCATCGCAGGTTTCTTGAACGATGTTGTTACCGATGTTGTGAACCAGCACATCGTTGAGGGCAGCGGAAAAGACTGGGATCTCGAAGCACTCTGGAATGACTTGAAGACTATTTATCCGGTGGGCCTAGAAATTTCTGAGGTCTTGGCCGAAGCAGGCAACCGCAGTCGACTAACTCGCGATTGGCTCACTCGCGAACTCGTATCTGACGCAAAAGTTGCATACGAGAAGAGAACTCAGCAGATTGGTGAAGCCGCAATGCGCGAGCTTGAGCGTCGAGTTGTCTTGTCGGTTGTCGACCGCAAGTGGCGCGACCACCTCTACGAGATGGATTACCTCAAAGAGGGAATCGGCCTTCGTGCCATGGCGCAGCGCGATCCGTTGGTTGAATACCAGCGTGAGGGCTACGGCATGTTCCAGCAGATGATGGGTGCCATCAAAGAAGAAGCCATCGGCTTTATGTTCAACATCGAGGTTCAGGTGCAAGCCGCCGAATCGGTTGAGCAGGTCAAGCCTGACGTCAAGAAGCTCACCTACACCTCACCGAGTGAAGACGGCAGCGCCGAGATTCACCAGGGTGGCTCAGGCGGCCCGGTAAAGCCAAACAACGGCAAACCAGACGACAAGTCTGGCAAAGGTAGCTCTTTCTTCAGAAACTAGATGACTGAAACCGAGGTGGCTCGCCACCGGCGGTTGATGCCCTCTAGCCTGATGGTTACCGCTCGAGTGCGGGTAGCCGATTGAACCAGCACAACTGACTCAACTACGCCATCACGTGGCTCCTGCTTTTTCATGTTCCCTACGCGCAGTTGCGGTGCCTTTGTTGCCTCACCGCGCTTGGCTCGCTCTTGAGCAACCTTGACCGAGCGATCTCGCAGTCTCAGATAAACGTCTTCGCTCAGGTGTGCGGCGAGCTGGCTGATGTTGCGCACACCTGCGATAACTTCAACAATTGCCGGGGCCAGCATTCGCAAGAGCCTGTCGGGGCTCTCTAGTTCTTCAGTTTTGCAATACTGCTCACCGAAGTAGTCGGCTTCTTGAATCTTGTTCTTCACAACCCTTGGCCTCTTCGCGCCCAGTTTCTTGACGGTTGGTTTTTTGACGGTTGGTCTTGATTCTTTGCTTTGTTCTGGCGTCTCTTTCTCTTTCATGATTTGCTCTTTTCCCCCAATCCAATCTGGCGTGGTGCTTAGACGCTATTGCCAAAGGAATTCTTCGTAAATAGAAAAGTTCGGTCTGTGTATAACTTTTTAGTTTTTGTCAGTCGCGGCTAAATAATTCATGCATGAATCCTGAGACGCTTTTTGAAGAGCTCGAATCGCAGTTTTTCGACCACAATCGCTGCCACGAGTTGCGCAAGTATTTCGCCAGCTGTAACCGGCTTTCGCTTCGAGTTGCCGGCAATGAATTCTCGCTTGTCGCACCGATTCTCGGTAGCGACTTCGTGGTGGGCTTCTGTGAAAAGCGAGCATCATGGATGTGTTTTGGCAAAAACAAAGTCACGCTGGTTCGCTTCGTTAGCGATGCAGATTCGCAACTGCCCAAACTTCGTAATCGCACAAGCTCGTTCAGCGACTTCATTGATGAGATGAAACCGCCGTTTGCTGCCGAACTAAAACCAGCCGGCGAACCAAGTTTCGTGGCGGCTGTGACAGCCGCTGACCACGGTTTGGTTTACTTCAAGCTGCCGGGTCTGCACGAACCGCTTTCTGCTTTAGGGCTAGAGGTTCTGGATTGGCTCATGCTCCTTGAATCGAAAGACTCTTCTGCACTCGAAGAATGGCGCGATCGATGAGGGCCAAGGTGGCTGGCGGTGGCAACCGAAAAATGCTCGCGATTCTGGCGATATCCCTGTTGGCAGCCTCGGTTGCCCTGTTGCTCTCGACCTATCGAAGCTAGCCTCTCAAAGAGTTTCTGGTGGCTAAGCGCGACCTTGCGTCTGGGTCACAACTCAATCAGGCCGACTTCGAGCAGGTGGCCCTAGACCTCGATGCCGATGACGTCTACCTCAGCCGGTTAGCACCCGAGGCCACGCTTGCGAGTGCTGTGCGCAAGGGCGAGCTGCTGCCCGTTTCGGCCATGGGTTCGACCGTGGCTAGGCACGCCCTGGTGCTGACGCCATCACAGCCGCTTTCGACGTCAATTCGAGTTGGTTCGCTTGTCGATGTCTGGTTCGTTGCCAGGAATTCGACAGCCGATTCGGCATCGGTGCCTCAGCGCGTCGCCACCGCCGTCGAGGTGCTTGCCGTGGTGAAACCAGATGCCAACTCAGCCTTTGGCAGTGAGGCTGTGCGTTTAGAAGTTGCGGTGCTGCCCAGCGATTTAGCTGCGCTGATGTTGGCGAGCGCAGACGGCGGGTTTATCGGTGTCGTCGGCAACAGTTGACGGGCAAGTTGTGGTTGCCTGGTCTGCCGCCGGGTCAACCGGCCGAAGCTCTCTGCTAGCTGCCTTTGCCTGCGAGTTGGCCAAGGCAAATCAACGGGTTCTGGTGATAGATGCCGATGTGCATGCGCCTTCGATGGTTCAAATCTTCGGCTTCGATCAAAACTACTCGGGGTTGAGTGCTGCGATCAGAATGCAGAGTCACGAGCAACTCGACCACACGGCTTTCGAGCAGCTTCTGCTCGAGTTCGAGATGCCAAAGCATCGGCTCAAACTATTGGCCGGAATAACCATGGTGAATCGCTGGCCAGAAGTTGGATTCGAAAACCTGCGAACCCTGATCAAGTTTGCTTGCACGCAGTTCGACTTCGTGTTGGTCGACGTTGCAGCATCGCTCGAAACCTCGCTGGTTGACGCTCGGTTGCTAAGTGAGCGAAACGCGGCAACGCTAGCAGCTCTTTCAGTTGCGACTCACGTGATTGCCATCACTACAGCAGACGTTATCGGTCTCAATCGCTTTATCTGGGCGAGCGAAAATCTTCGAGACCTAAAGATTGATGCACAAACGTATGTTGTCGTGAATCGCTTCAACCAAGAGGTGCTGGGCAGAAAAGCGGTAGCCGAAGTCTCTGAGGCAATTGCGCGGTTTGCCAAGCACGAGACATCGGTGTTCATAGAAGAAGACTGCAACCTTTTTGCCCGTTCGCTGAGAGAAGGCGTGCCGGTTGCCTTGGTTGGCAAGAACTCAGCAGCCAAGCAGGCTGTAGCCCAGTTTGCGCTTGGCCGACTGCTCAACTTGCCTTCTAAATCAAGTCGCCGGCTGGCTAAACTCGGTTAGGTGTCGACCTTAAACGAACTCATGAAGAAGCATGGCCAGAGTGTTCATGCCGACATCGAGTGGTTGCACCTGGTCATCTCTGAGTGGCAGCTGATTGCCGACCTTTCGATGGCCGACCTAGTGCTCTGGGTTCGCGATGCAAAAGGCAAGTTCTTTGCTCTCAGCAACGCTCGCCCGTCTTCTGCACCAACCCTGTTCTACCGCGACATCGCCGACTCCGAAGCCCCAAAACAGTGGAGAACTGGACTCGAGCAGGTCTTTTCCACCGGGCAACCGTTCTTTTTGGCGAGCGAGGTTTTCGATGGCATCAAGTCGCGTTTCGAGGTCTCGCCAGTTCGCCGGCACATGACAGAAAACGGTGAAGTAGCAGATCGGGTTGTTGCCTTCATTTCGCGCCACACCAAAATCGACACCACGATTCAGCCCAACAAGATCTCAATCAACTACCTGAGGGCGGCCAACGACCTGCTCGAGATGGTTGCTCACGGCGAGTATCCCGATTTCAATTCGCCAACCGGGTCAAAGCGCGGTGCTCCGAGAGCAAACGACGGCCTCATTCGCCTCGACCAAGAGGGCGACGTTATCTTTGCTAGTCCAAACGGCATCTCGGCATTCAATCGACTCGGTGTCGATGGCGAGCTCGAGGGTCGCTCGCTAGCCGAGGCCGCCACGATGGTGATGAAAGACTCAACCAACGTCGATGAGTCGTTGCCGCTGGTGCTAACCGGTCGCGCTGCATGGCGCGCCGACATCGAATCTGAAACGCTAACGCTTTCGCTGCGCGCGATTCCACTGAAGGCCGACGGCAGGCGAGTGGGTGCACTCGTGCTCTGCCGCGATGTCACCGAGTTGCGTCGTCAAGAGCGCGAACTAATCACCAAGGATGCCACCATCCGTGAAATTCATCACCGCGTAAAGAACAACCTGCAAACTGTTTCGAGTCTGCTGCGCATGCAGTCGAGGCGTTCTGAGAGTGCCGAGATTCGCGATTCACTTGAGCAGGCGATGCGTCGCGTTTCTGCGATTGCTCTTGTGCACGACACTTTGTCTGAAGGCGTCAACCAAGATCTCGACTTCGACCAGGTTTTCGATCGCGTGCTACAACTTACCTCTGAGGTTGCCGCAACTCACAACACCTCGGTTCGCACGGTTGTCGACGGAAAGTTTGGGCAGTTGCGCAGCGAGATTGCAACACCACTCGCGGTGGCCCTAACCGAAATTGTGAGCAACGCAATCGAACACGGATTAGCCAATCGCAGCGGACTCGTCTTGGTCAACGCGAACCGCAAACCGAAGCGTCTCGAGATAACGGTGTCTGACAACGGCACTGGCTTGAAAGACGGCGAGCTCGGCCCGGGTCTCGGCACGCAAATTGTTCGTGCCTTGGTCGAGGGAGAATTGCGTGGAAGCATCCGGTGGTTCTCGCCGAGCGATGGTGGAACCAAGGTTTCTATTTCACTGCCGATTGGCTAATGAAAAACCCGCCTCGAGGGCGGGTTCTTTCAAAAATTTTGTTTAGCTGGCGCGACGGGCGCGGGCATACTTGCGCTTGAGAGACTTACGCTCATCCTCGCTAAGACCGCCCCAAACACCGGTGTCTTGGTTCTCTTTGATGGCGTATTCGAGGCAGAGAGTTGCCACTGTGCATTCGCGGCAGACCGCTTTTGCTTGCTCAATTTGTTCTACTGCAGGGCCGGTGTTTCCGATCGGAAAGAAGAGTTCAGGGTCTTCGGTTAGGCAACGAGATTCGTTGAGCCACTGCATGTCCATATATGGTTGTCCTTTAAAACTGCCATTTTTACCCCTTTGACCTACGCTTATTGAGCGGGTTCGAGGCGTTGTTTTCCTTCGAAAATAGTTTCACAATCGACCCCTTTTGGCAATACCCAAAAA
>CAZDKF010000077.1:0-5626 GCA_964505955.1 uncultured Rhodoluna sp.
ACTGGCAGTTCGAATTTGACTCAGCAAAGCGGCGAGCAGGCTTGTGCGATTACACCAATCAGAAGATTCAGCTGTCGAAGTATCACGTTGATGTGCACACGGTTGATCAAAACATGCAGGTTGTTTTGCACGAGATTGCCCACGCCATGTGCGGCAGCGAGGCCGGGCACTCAAAGACTTGGTTGGCAACGGCAAAACGCATTGGTTATCGTGCCGAAAAGTTCACCGGAAAAGAAATTGCGCAAGAGACGGCTCCCTGGGTTGGCACCTGCCCGATGGGGCATCAGCATTTTCGCTATCGTCGCCCCAAGAACATGGGGTCGTGCGCGATGTGCAGCAAGAAATACGATTCGCGTTATCTCATTCGCTGGGTGAAGCGCTAAGAAATCAGCAGCTGCGTAACGATGGCTCCCGCAAAGAAGTTGAGCCAGATGAACCGGCGCCATCCCTGATTTGCGGTTTCGCAGGTCTCGTCTGTGATCGACAGAAACGGCAGCAGAATTGCCAGGTAAGGCACGGCTGCGATTGCAGCAGAAGCTGCCGGCATCCCAGCCGAAGCCATCAGCAAGCCGGCGGCCAGGTAGAGCAAGAAGGCGAAGCGGGTGGTTGCACGTGCGCCAATAACCGTTGCGATGCTGGCAATGCCACCCTCGCGATCGGCCCGCACATCTTGCACGGCACCGAAGGCGTGCGAGGCCATACCCCAGAAGGTAAAGGCAATTAGGGCCTGCCAGAGCACCGGCTGGGCAAGGTTTTCGCCAACCAAAAGCGCGGCAAAAATCATCGGGTTCACAAAGTGGCTGGCCGAGGTGATCGAGTCGAGAAAGGGTCTCTCTTTGAAGCGCAGGCCCTTGACGCTGTAGGCGAGCACTGTGAACAGGGCAAAGGCCAGCGCCAGGCTTGCCCATGCATTACCGACCCAAACCAGGTAGGCCACGAACGGCAGGCAGCTCAGCGCCGAAACCCAAATGGTTAGTTTGTGCAGGCTCTTGTCGAGCAGAGCACCCTCGATGCCACCCTTGCGCGGGTTTCGCAAGTCGCTCTCGTAGTCGAAGACGTCGTTGATGCCATACATGAGCAGGTTGTAAGGAATCAGAAAAAACAATGTTCCGATGACAAGTGTCAGATCAATTCGGTCGGTGAAGAACACGTAGGTGGCCGCGAAAGGAAACGCGGTGTTAATCCATGAGATCGGTCGCGAAGACTGAATTAGTGCCCAGGTCGTTTTCACGCAGACTCCTTTCTAGGCGGCCGCCACTGCAGGTAGTAGCTCTGAACAAGTGCAATCAGCGGAACCAGAACCAAAGTGTATGCAAAGTCTTCAATTGGCGCGATGAAAATCTTAATTCCCGACAGTGTGCTCTCGTCGTAAGAAACTATGCCGGCCAAAATAATGAGGTTATCGAAAACTGCTGTCATCAAAAGCAGAATTAGCAACGCAACCGTGTCACTGTGAATTCGGCTCGTGCGAAAACGAGCGAAATACCAAACTAGAACTGGCAGAACAAACAACGCATTCATCTCGAGGTAGTTCACTTGGTGCCCACCTTT
This sequence comes from uncultured Rhodoluna sp., assembly GCA_964505955.1. Lineage (GTDB taxonomy): Bacteria > Actinomycetota > Actinomycetes > Actinomycetales > Microbacteriaceae > Rhodoluna. The sequence continues at coordinate 1,552 of CAZDKF010000077.1, forward strand.
GACTTGCGGGACCAGCCGGCCATAACCATCTGACCGGTGTAGGCAAGCAGGGTTAGAAAGAAAGCCTCTTCGATTGGATACTCGTAAAACACCTCGAAGCCGACTAACAACTCGTTGTCGCCTTTGAAGAAAATGCCATTGAAGATACCAACGGCATCCCAGATGCTGAAAAACACCACGCAGATTGCAGTGGTTAGAGCAGCCAGCTTGGCGTTGGCGAAGAAAACCAGGCTGTGCTTTCTATCGAGCAGGGCTAATCCCAGAATCGAGATGAGCAGCGCTGCCAGATAGAGCCCAGGCATTAGAGCGTCTTTAGCTTCTTTATCGCTCCGGTTGAGCGATCGCCGGCGAGGTGCTTGTAGACCAGCTCGGCACCGATTAGACACATCGGCAGGCCGATGCCAGGAAGGGTGTTGTGGCCCGCATAGAACAGGCCGCTGACCTTCTTGCTCTTGTTGCTTGGCCTGAAGAATGCGCTCTGGCCGAGGCTGTGGGCTAGGCCGAGAGCGGTGCCAGACCAAGCGTTTAGGTCTCTGGCAAAGTCGGCCGGGCCGATGATTCGGCGAACCACAATGCGCTCGCGCAGGTCTTTGATGTCTGCCCAGTCGGCAATCTGGTCGATGATTCGATCGGCCGCTGCCTCGAGGCTCGCATCGCCTTCGCCGCCGAGCGATGGGTCTGGGGCTGCCGGCACAAGAACGAACAGGTTCTCGTAACCCTTCGGCGCAACCGACGCGTCGCTCTTGCTCGGGTTGCAAATGTATAGCGATGCTGGGTCGGCAATCTCAGACTTTCCGTCTGCCTTCTTGAAGACCTTTGCGAAGTTCTTCTTCCAGTTCTTCGAATACAAAAGTGTGTGGTGATTCAGCTGAGGCAGTTCACCCTTGACGCCGAGAAGAAGAAGTAGTGCAGAAGGCCCTGGCTGCTTTTTGTTCCAATAAGAACTCGGATAGGTCTGCCACTTATCGTCGAGCATCTTGGTTTCGATGTGTTCGAGGTCGGCGGTGCCAACCACAACGTCGGCCTCATAGAAAATTTCGCCAACCATAACGCCGCGAGCTTCACCATTCTCGACGACGATTTTCGAAACCGGAGCGTTGGTGTGAATCTTGGCTCCGTGCTGCTTGGCCAAACCGTCAATCGATTCGATGATCTTGTAGAAACCACCCTGCGGGTAAAACACTCCAACATTCATATCGACATGCGTCATCAGGTGGTACATGCTCGGAGTGTCATAAGGAGAAGCACCAAGAAATACCGCCGGAAAATCGAGAATCTTTTTCAAACGCTCATCACGAACGTGCTTGCCGGCAAATCCATCGAGCGAGGTCAACAGGTGTCGCACAAAAGTTGCGGTCTTCTTGAGCAGGTCTGGTTTCAAGAAACCTCTGATGCCCTGAAAGTTTGTGTATAAGAAGTACTTCATTGCGAGGTTGTAAACCTCTTCGCCAGAGTCGACATACCGGCCAAGAGCCGCGCCTGCGCCAGGCTCGACTGCCTCGAACACATCCTTGTTCTTCTGCAACGAGTCATAGATGTAAACCGGCTCGCGGCTGCCCTCATAGAGGGTCTTGTAGGCGGGGTCGAGCTTCACCAGGTCGAGCTGCTCGGCCGCGGTGGTGCCCATCAGGGCATAGAACTGGTCGAAGGCGTCTGGCATGAGATACCAAGATGGCCCGGTTTCAAAGGTGAAGCCGTCTTTCTGCCAGGTGTAGGCGCGGCCACCAACGCGTTCGCGTGCCTCAAACAACTGCACCTCGCAGCCGGCCTTCGAAAGCAATGCAGCGGTGGCAAGACCCGAGATTCCTCCGCCGATAACTACAACTTTTTTAGCTTTACTCATTTGGGGGTCACACCTAACAGTGCTTTTGCAACTAAAACGAGCTTGCGTGGGTTCGACACACGGATGCGCGTCGAGATCAGAACCTCTGCCGGTGTGGCGGCCACCTTCGTGGTGAGTTCTTGAAACAAAAACTGTGCGGCAGAAACTGCTGGTCGAACGTCTTTTGGCAGCAGGCGAATCGAGTTTGCGGCGACAATTAGATCGGCTGCGATGTCATCGACCAGAAACTGTTTCTGCTCTTCGTTGAAGGTCTCGACTGTGACACCGGGAAAATAGCTGCGACCTAGCGCACGAAAGTCTGCTTCTAGATCGCGCAAGAAGTTGATTTTCTGAAACGCTGCACCTAGCGCGAGTGCGCCCTGGTCGAGCGCTTCTTTTTCAGCGGGGGAGTATTGCGATTCGCGACCGGCAATGAAAGCGCGCAGGCACATCAGGCCAACAACTTCGGCCGTGCCATAGACGTAATCCTTGAAAGTTCTTGGAGTGTGCTTCGCCTTGGTGATATCCATGCGCATCGAGGTGAAGAACGGTTCGATGATTGCCTTGGTGATACCGGTCTCGTTGGCGGTGAGTGCGAAAGCGTGCACGACAAGGTTGGTGCTGAAGCCAACCTTCATCGCCGCATAGACCTCGCCCTCGAGGTCGTCGAGCTGCTTGCGAATGTTTATCTTTTGAGCACCGTTGGCCGCGGCAGCAGAGCCGTCAACGATTTCATCGGCTACGCGAACCAGGGCGTAGATGTCTTTTATCTTGCCGCGAATGCCCTCTGGCAGCAGATTGGTGGCCCAGCCGAAAGAGGTCGAATACTGCGAAATGACCACGCTGGCCGACTCGTGGGCGGCCTTGTTATAGAGGTCTATGCCAGTCGTGGCTTCTTGGGTTTTGGTTTGGCTCTGTTGCACCCCTCAAGCCTAAGTCTTGCCCGCATCTGCTCAAGTGTGTGCTTAAATAGCCCTAGTTAGCAATCGCCCAAAATCGGAGTCGTAATGGAAGACAAGGCACCTAGCACCCTCGAAGTTATCGGTGCGGCATTTTTGGCCCTGTCGGTGCCAATCTTCGTTATCGTCGGAGCCATCGGCTACATGATTCTCGGCGAGCAGTAAGCCCAAACCTCCAAGTTTGCTGAGCCCCTAGGCCTCAGGCAGCCCGCCGTTTAGACTTGGCGCATGACTGCAGACATGAAACCGCGTTCCCGCGACGTTACTGACGGAATTGAAAAAACCGCATCTCGCGGCATGCTCCGCGCTGTGGGCATGGGCGATGACGACTGGGAAAAGCCACAAATCGGTGTTGCCAGCTCTTGGAACGAAGTCACCCCCTGCAACCTAAGCCTCGATCGACTGGCCGACGCCGCTAAAACCGGTGTTCACGCCGCTGGAGGTTTTCCTCTCGAATTCGGAACCATCTCGGTTTCAGACGGCATCTCAATGGGCCACGAGGGCATGCACTTCTCTCTAGTTAGCCGCGAGGTTATCGCCGACTCGGTCGAGACCGTGATGCAGGCAGAACGTCTCGACGGCAGCGTGTTGCTCGCCGGTTGCGACAAGTCGCTACCGGGCATGCTCATGGCAGCAGCTCGCCTCAACCTTTCATCCGTGTTCTTGTATGCAGGTTCAATTGCGCCAGGATGGGTGCGTCTCGAAGACGGCACCGAAAAAGAAGTAACCATCATCGACGCTTTCGAAGCTGTTGGTGCTTGCAAGGCCGGAAAGATGTCAGAAGAAGATCTCGGTCGCATCGAGCGTGCGATCTGCCCAGGCGAAGGTGCGTGTGGCGGAATGTACACCGCCAACACCATGGCCTCGATCGCAGAAGCGCTCGGCATGAGTTTGCCAGGCAGCGCATCGCCACCATCGGCAGACCGTCGTCGCGATAACTGGGCGCACCGTTCGGGTGAAGCTGTTGTCAACCTTTTGCGTCTCGGCATCACCGCGCGCGACATCATGACCAAGAAAGCTTTCGAAAACGCGATTGCAGTTTTGATGGCATTCGGTGGTTCGACCAACGCAGTGTTGCACTTGCTCGCAATCGCACGCGAGGCCGATGTCGACCTAACCCTCGATGACTTCAACCGCATTGCCGACAAGGTTCCTCACCTCGGTGACCTCAAGCCATTCGGTCGCTACGTGATGAATGACGTCGACCGCGTGGGTGGCGTGCCAGTGCTAATGAAGGCGCTTCTCGACGCAGGCCTGCTGCACGGCGATGTGCTCACCGTGACCGGCAAGACCA
>CAZDKF010000078.1:0-366 GCA_964505955.1 uncultured Rhodoluna sp.
GCATCTGCAGACGCCATGCTGAAACGTGATGGCCGAGCTTGGAGAATTCCGTGATTAAAGATCTGCCAAACACCACAGTTAGCAAAATTTCCAAAGCCTTGGTCGAACTTCGTGAAGAGGGTGGCGTCGTTGCACTCGGGCGCGTTCTAACTCTGATAATCCAGACCAAGTTCAGCGGAATCGAAGACGCAGTAAAGGCGGCAAACGAGTCGTCGCGCGAGCATCCGTGTCGAATTATCGTTCTTGCCGAAGATGACTCAAAGAAAAAGAGTGAGTCAAAGCTTGACGTCCAAATTCGCGTGGGTGGCGATGCAGGAGCTTCTGAGGTCATCGTTTTGCGTGCGCACGGTGAGGCCGCGAAGCATT